>JBIPLZ010000011.1:0-15361 GCA_044369395.1 Flavobacteriales bacterium
TTTAACTCCGTTTAACTTTACGGCAATTGCGGGTAACCTTCCTACATCGGCTGCCATGATGGGCAACGTGGTGGTTTGGAAACCTGCCGATACGCAGATATACGCTGCAAATGTGTTGATGGATATTTTCAAAGAAGCAGGTGTTCCCGATGGTGTTATCAACCTGATTTTTGTAAGTGGCCCAACTGCAGGGAATGTCATTTTCACACATCCCGATTTTGCAGGAATTCATTTTACCGGTTCAACAGGCGTGTTCCAAAATATTTGGAAAACCATAGGTGAAAATATTCATCGTTACAAAACGTATCCGCGTATTGTGGGTGAAACAGGCGGTAAGGATTTTATCATGGTGCATCATTCGGCAAATCCAGCAGTGGTTGCAACAGCTATTTCGCGTGGGGCATTTGAATACCAAGGGCAGAAATGTTCGGCTGCATCGCGTTGCTATATTCCCGATAATATCTGGTCAGAGGTTAAAGAGCACTTATTGAAAGACATAGCTTCATTCAAAATGGGGCCAACATTCGATTTTGGGAATTTTGTCAATGCCGTTATTGATGAAAAATCCTTTGATAAATTGGCTTCCTTCATCGATGCTGCTAAGAATGACCCAAGCGTTGAGATTATAGCCGGCGGAACGTATGATAAATCGGAAGGGTATTTCATTTCTCCAACGGTTATTGTTGCCAAAGATCCAAAATACACTACCATGTGCGAGGAGCTTTTTGGTCCGGTGGTTACTATTTATATTTACGAATCAGCTAAGTTTTCGGAAACTTTGAAGCTTGTTGACGAGACTTCCATCTATGCATTAACGGGTTCCATTATTTCGCAAGATCGTTATGCAGTTGATGAGGCCACTTTTGCACTTCGTAATGCAGCAGGTAATTTTTACATCAACGATAAACCCACAGGTGCCGTAGTTGGACAACAGCCTTTTGGTGGTGCACGCGGTTCTGGAACGAACGATAAAGCAGGTTCGATGATTAATTTATTGCGTTGGGTTTCACCACGTACAATCAAGGAAACCTTTGTTCCACCAACTGATTACCGTTATCCGTTTTTAAATGCGGAATAATAATCTAGTCAAGTTTTTACCTAAAATGCCATTCGTTTTTGAATGGCATTTTTTTTATATTTGGTTTTAATAATCATTTCTATTTCATCAAATAAATCATATTCAAATGCTTAGACTAATACAAATTTTCTCAGCAGTAATGCTGATTTCTTTTAACGGCCTAGCTCAGCAGAGTTCGCGTGAGTCTATTGCAAACATGAAAGCATTTGCACTGAATAAGGTGACAGAATCGGCATCGCGCGATTTGTGTTCTGCAGGATTTGTGTATACCGCTTCGGTAGATGTTGCCAATGGCTTGAGTTTTCCGGTTGGATTTTCGAATATCAGTAGCGTTACCAATTATTCAGGTGCACAGTTTTTTTGGGATTTTGGTGATGGAACAACTTCTTCTGAACCCGCACCCGTGCATGTGTATACATCGTACAATCCTTATTATATAACGTGTTTGACTTTATTAGATGGAACGTGCAGTTCTACTTTTTGCGATACAATAAACTTAGATGCAGTGTATAATGCGAATCCTTGCAATTTTACATTTGTCTGGGAGCATTCGGCCAATGCTTCCAATGTGGTGAATTTTTTTCCGGGCTATATCGGTGCAGACAATTATACTTGGGATTTTGGCGACGGCACAAACATCACCACAACCGGAACTATGGTGAGTCATGGTTATGCAGAGCAAGGAACGTATCAAGTTTGTTTAAATACAATCGATTCCACCAACGATTGCGTTTCGGCAACCTGTCAATTTATAGTTTCTCAGCAATTGGATTATCAAGTAACTGGACCTATGCAAATTAATCAGCTACCAACGGTTGTTCAGTCTATACAAAATATCCTTTTTGGAAGCTGTGTGGATGTTACGGATGTTTCTTTTTATGGTTCGACCGATCTTTCTATTGGATATTTTAGTGATACTGCATCAACCATAGGATTTGATTATGGCTTGTTGTTAACGACAGGATTAATTTTTAACGCCATTGGACCCAATAACCAAACCAGCGCCGGAACCAATTTAAATATGCCTGGAGATTATATGTTGGATCAATTGATTCCAGGGTATACAACCAACGATGCGGTTAGTATCAATTTTACGTTCACTCCGCTTGCCGATACAATTATTGCTTGTGAATTTGTGTTTGCATCGGAAGAATATCCTGAATTTGTGGGGACTACATTTAACGATGTTTTTGGATTCTTTATTAATGGTCCGGGCACCAACGGTTGGCAAAACATTGCTTATTTACCTGGTACCAATATTCCCATTTCCATAAACAATGTAAATCAAGTGCAGAACGGTCAATATTATGTGAATAATTCACCTGGAACAATTCTCCAATACGATGCATATACAACACCAATGGCGCTTCAGTTTCCAGTGCAGGCTGGGCAATCGTATCAGTTCCGAATTATTATTGCGGATGCTGGCGATGGAGTTTTCGATTCAGGTGTCTTTATTAAAGGAGGAAGTTTCTTAGGAAATACTCCGCTTCCTGCAGCACGTTTCGCTTTCGATTCTCAAGGCATGACGGTTCAATTCGATAATGAAAGCACAAACTCAGATCAATATACTTGGTCGTTTGGAGATGGTAATACATCCGAAGATGCAAGTCCGATGCACACTTACGATCAAACTGGTTTTTACAACGTACGTTTGTCAGGAAATAACATCTGCTATGCTTGCGATACTATCCAAACCATAGCAGTAACGCCTGGTCAAGTATTGGCTGTAAATGCTCCATTGAATTCCTCAATCAATATGTTGCAAAATGGAAATGTGCAAATCAATTATGCCTTAATAAACCGAGGCGATTTGAATGTTGAAATTCTAACATCGGGTGGACAATTGGTTCGTAAACAAACCATAACTGATGCTTATTTAGGAACGGAGGAAATTAGTTTAGATAATTTAGCCGCTGGAATGTACATTGTTAGGTTAAGTTCAGGAATGTATCAAACGGCAGACAAGGTTTTGCGATAAAAAATTACATTGCGTTACAATTGTATGAGTTGATACTTTCTGTTGACAATAGGACATAAAAAAACCGACTGATTTGAGAATCAGTCGGTTTTTTTATGTCTTATTCAATTAGTTCTTATTTGGAAGAAACGAATATCGTTTTCCATATTCCAACATCTGACTAGTGAACGATGCTGGATATTCCACTTTAACATCAACAAACTTCCCGCCTTCAATAACTGGTGTTAAGCGAGGTTGAATAAATCCTTTGTAAGGAGCCGAAGTGAGTTTCGAGAATCGTTCTTTCACTTCCTTGTGAATTTCAGGATCTACCTTCACTCCATAATTTTCGATTAAAGCTTGTCCTGCAGCAAAATCTCCTTGCGACTTGATGCGTTGAATTTCACGAAGTAAATCGCCAAATAATGTGCGCAATTTTGCATAGTCATTTATTTGAACATAGGTTTTTCCATCGCGCTTAATAAGTTCAACTACGTTTTCTGCTTTACCTTTTTCATAAGCCCATTTAGCAACCAACTGTCGATTACGCATGTGTGCTTCTTCGATACTTTTTCCAAGTTCGATGCGGTTCAATTGCAACATTAAACCATTCAATAAATAGCTGTCGTATTCTGCTTTTCCACAGTCTGTGCTTGGCATAACGCCAATTTCAACTAATTTAGGATCTACGATATAATACAAAGCAACTAAGTCAGCACGTGCTTCTTCCAATGCATTTTGGTAATTTTTCAATGTTACATCGGGAGTTGCAACTCCAGGTTCTAATTGTCCGCTGGCGTGACCAATAACTTCATGCATATCGGTGTGTAGTTCGGAAGCTAAGTTTCCGTAAAGACGAGCACGAGCTTTGGTTTCTTCGTTTAAACTGAACTCATCGGTCGAAGGACTTTTTGCCGAAGAAATATTGTAAGCAGATACGATATTTCCTAATGCAACTGATTTAGATCCATGCTGCTGACGAATCCAATTGCTGTTTGGAAGGTTAATTCCAATAGGAGTTGAAGGTGCAGAGTCGCCACTTTCAACAATAACCACAATCGATTTACCAATAATCCCTTTCACTTCTTTCTTTTTGTGATTTGGTTGAAGCGGAGCATTATCTTCGAACCACTGCGCGTTTTTAGCGATAGTTTCAATCTTTTTGGTTGCTTCAAAATCCTTTATTGAAACTACAGCCTCAAAGCTTCCTCGTTTACCAAGCGCATCTTGATATACTTCAATAAATCCGTTAACCACATCGATGGTAGAATTTACATCGCTCACCCAAGCAACATTGTATTCATCAAATTTCTTCAAGTCTCCGGTTTTGTAATATTCAACCAATAACTGAAGCGATTTCTTTTGTTCGGGTGTTTCTGCAACATTAACCGCTTTCTCCAACCAATAAACAATTTTCTCAATAGATGCCGAATACATACCTCCAACCTTCCAAGGTATTTCCACTATGCGATCATCCACTTTCATCATCTTCGAATTCAAGCCGAGTTCAACAGGTCTTAGGGAGTCTTCGGATAAAGCAAGCATTGAGTAAAAATCCTCCACTTCACTTTGCGTAACGCCTTCGTAGAAATTATTGGCAGAGCCCACAATATTGTCGATTCCTGAAGCTAAGTTCACTGTTTTTGCATCCACATTCGGGTCAAACATAACGGGTTTTAAAAACGCAAGAAATTGATCGGGCGTTTGTCCGCTTGACAGTGGTAATTGTTTAATATCACTTCCTTTAACCCAAGATGAGAAATTCTCAAAGCTGAATGCAGGCATAATTTTATCGCTTGCATAATGGTGGTGGATCCCGTTCGAGAACCAAACTTGTTTCGAATACTCTTCAAATTTTGCATATTCTGGAGTACTTTTCGGACCACGATAACTGTTCCAAATGGCTTCAATTGTGCGTCGAACGATTAGGTTGTTTTTGTATTTCTGATCCCAAATCATATCGCGACCACAAAGTGCAGCCTCATATAGGTAATAAGCCAGTTCTTTTTGTTGGATAGAGAGTTTCTCAAAACCCGGAACTTGATAACGTAGCATTTGTACATCCGCAAAGCGCTCGGCTTCCACTTTAAATTCATTTCCGGGATTTTCATCTACCCGAACTTTTCCTGGTTTTCCAGATTTATCAATTTTCCCTGTTTGAGCAAAAAGGGTAGGGGACAAAGTAGCCACTTGAAAAGCAGCAAAAAACAACAATGATTTATTCATACAATTTGAATTTTAGGATGGACAAATTTAACGGAATCTGCGATGTTACAATTTTTTCTAATGCAGAACCTTTTGTTCGAATGGAAAACAAAACTAGCTTCGTTTTTGTCTTCTTCTACCTGGTTTAACAGGAGCAGTTTCATTTTTCCACAAGAAGATATCCTCTCTTTTAATTGGTCGATGTT
Organism: Flavobacteriales bacterium; assembly: GCA_044369395.1. Lineage (GTDB taxonomy): Bacteria > Bacteroidota > Bacteroidia > M30B66 > M30B66 > CALQRR01. The sequence goes on from JBIPLZ010000011.1 coordinate 5,450, forward strand.
CGCCAAGCCATCGAAATCCGCGTAATTGAATTTCCTCTTTAAGTGGTTCGTTTACTGGAAAAAGCGTAGCGTTAGGATCTTGTAAAAAAGTTATGCTTTGTACTTTATTGCTGTCGATGTAAATCATCATGTTGGAGCAAAGTGCTTTGTTTACTCCTATGTAACCTTTGTCGTCGTCGCCTTTGGCATAATAAACCGATTCGCCATTGCCTTCCACTTTTACTTTTCTCAATTCATTTTCAACAAAATATCCTGTTATGTTCTTTCCTTTAATTTGATTGAAATGCACAGAATCTTCCTGAGATCCAATAAATCCATTGGCTCTCAAGAAAAGTGTTTCGAGTTGATTTTTTGCTAATTGAATTCTAACAGTATCTGCCGTTAATTGATTTTCTTCATTCCAAATTACTGGATTTCGGAATAGTCGCATCATGCTGTCACTTTCTGAATAGGTCAATGAATCACACTTTCCTTGAAAATCTCTCTTGAAAAATTTCACTTTATAGTAAGCATACAAGGTGCGTTTATTGGTCACACTATCGAGCACCGATCGCAAGGTATCTCCATGAAGAAACAAGGTGTCTTTGCCAAAAGCCTTTTCCATTGCGGCTTTTTCAGTAATTAAAATTTGCCCGGTTTTTTCATTGTAATCGGCGAATTCGCCTGTCAAAACAACGGCTTCGGTTGTATCAGTAATACGGACATTTTTCCATGCGCGTCCCAAACTCTTTTTCCGATTGTAGTATATTTTATCTCCCTTTATTTGTTGTTTCTTACTGTCAATACGCGCATTTTTCCCAAATTCAGAGATGTCTGTTTTGGTATTGTAAAACCCGTTTTCACAATAAATTAAATTGTCCTCGGACGTGATGGTTGTTGGTCCAAAGAAAAATGCTGTTTTCGAACTAGTAACATACTGCAAGGTGTCGCAATTCATTGCATAATCTTTATTCGTAAGCTTTACATTGTTTCGAAAATAAAATGTACGCTTGCGTGAATTGTACATACCAAACTGACTAACAAGCTCATTCTTTTCACTAATTATTTTTCCTCCAGTGGTGTATGTGGCTTGTTTGGTGTTATTGTCGAATTGTAATCGACTTGTTGTTAAAACAGACGATGGGTCTGTCATGCGAACATTGCCAGTGATGTCAGCAATTTTTGTCTTTCCGTCGTAGGTCAGTCTTTGTCCCGAAACAACAACACTATCGCCAATAATACGCACATTCGAATAGGCTTCCAAGCGATTTTCTCTGTCAAACAAATAGGCGCTATCGCAATATAAAAGTGTTCCTTCGTGTTCAAAAACTACGTTACCAACAAGTCGTTGTGCTGCCACACGATCGTCGAATTCCAAGCTATTGGCTCCTCGAATCGTTATTTTTCGCCCCGATTGAGCAGAAACTACATGTCCGCTCAACAGAAAAATAAATAGTATACAATGACGAAAATGAAACAATGCCTGAATGATTAGTTTAAGGCGCAAATGTAACAGATATTACATAACTGCAGGTGTTTGGGAATGTACAATTGGGCAATCAAAATTTAAACAATCGGGTTTCGCTTAATCGAATAAAAAAGGAAATATCGACAAAGTAGTTCGTATGTTAAAAATAGTAGATTTGTGCCACATTTTCTAAGCATGAAATTCCCTGTTACTCCCATTGCTGAATCTCGATTATCCGAAGTTGATTTTGGACATCTTCCTTTTGGAAAAATCTTTTCCGATCACATGTTCGTTGCCGATTACGACGGAAAAAATTGGGTGAATTCACGAATTGTTCCTTTTGCTCCAATATCATTAAGTCCCGCTGCAGCTGTTTTGCATTATGGTCAAGCCATTTTCGAAGGAATGAAAGTATATCGCAGCGATAAAGACGATTTGCTCTTTTTTCGTCCCGAGGAGAACTATAAACGCATGCAACAATCGGCCATTCGACTATGCATGCCTCCAGTTCCCGAGCATATTTTCATGGATGGATTAAAGCAACTTATTGAATTGGATGCAGATTGGGTTCCAAAAGGAGATGGTAATTCTTTATATGTTCGTCCGGTTTTGTTTGCAACAGATCCTGTTTTAGGCGTAAAACCTTCTGAAACTTATTCGTTCATCATCATGACTTCACCTACAGCGGCATATTATACCGATCCGTTGAAAGTGGTAATTGAGAAAACCTATTCACGAGCAAGTAGAAGTGGAACTGGCTTTGCCAAGGCTGCTGGTAATTATGCGGGTGCTTTGTATCCGACACAATTAGCTCAACAAAAGGGATATAATCAGGTTATTTGGACTGATGCAGCCACCAATACCAAAGTGGAAGAATCGGGAACCATGAATTTGATGTTTGTGATTAATGGTGTTTTGATTACACCGTCTCTAAGTCCAAGTAAGTTAGCCGGAATTACGCGCGATAGTGTTATTGAATTGGCACGTCATTGGGGCATGTTGGTGCAAGAGCGCGATGTTTCAGTAAGCGAAATCATTGGTGCTTTTAAAGCAGGAACATTGCAAGAAGCTTTTGGTACAGGAACAGCTGCCAACATTGCTCACATTTCTGTTATTGGTCATGAAGGCGAAGATTTTTCAGTGCCAGAATCGGATATAGAATCCTTTTCGAATCGTGCATTGAGATTTCTAACCGACTTAAAAGCAGGCAGAGCAGCCGACCCGTTCGGTTGGATTTCTAAACTAAACTAAGTTTTAGCGCATCAAAATGGTTTGTTCGCGATCGGGTCCAACGGAAACGATTGTGACAGGAACTTCCAAGGCATTCTCAATAAAACGAATGTAGTCTTGAAGATTTTGTGGGATTTGATTCACATTTCGAATACCTGTTAAATCCTCGTTCCATCCTGGTAATTCAGTATAAACAGGTTGCACATAACGCGGGTCAATATCAAATGGGAACTCGTCGGTATCAATGCCATCAACCAAATACGATGTACAAACTTGAACTTTATCAAAACCACTAAGCACATCGGCTTTGGTCATGATGAGTTGTGTAACTCCGTTTATCAAAATGGAATATTTCAAGGCAGGCAAATCTAGCCAGCCACAACGACGTGGGCGACCAGTTGTTGCTCCAAATTCACGACCAATTTGACGAATTTTCTCGCCTGTTTCATTTTCCAATTCGGTTGGGAAAGGACCACTTCCAACGCGTGTACAATACGCTTTGAAAATTCCTAAGACTTCACCAATACGCGATGGCGCAACACCAAGTCCTGTGCAAGCTCCCGCGCTAATTGTATTGGAAGAGGTAACAAATGGATACGAACCAAAATCGATATCGAGCAATGAACCTTGAGCACCTTCGGCAAGAACTTTTTTGCCAGCTTTAAGATGATGATTTAACACATGTTCGCTGTCGATGTGGCGAAACGTTCGAAGATGCTCGATTCCTGCAAAAAATGCTGGTTCTAACTCTTCGAGGTTGTAACTGAAATTATAATGCGCCAAGATTTCTTCGTGCTTTTTCACCAAAAGTTGATAACGTTCCATAAAATCGGGACGCGTAATGTCCCCAATTCTCAATCCGTTACGTCCTGTTTTATCCATATACGTTGGGCCAATTCCTTTCAAGGTAGATCCAATTTTAGAAGCTCCTTTAGAAGCTTCCGAAGCGGCATCAATCAAACGATGTGTAGGAAGTATAAGATGTGCCTTGCGTGATATCAATAAGTTTTTGCGAGCATCAACACCTAAATTGCTCAATGCAAGAATTTCTTTTTGGAAAATAACTGGATCAATCACAACTCCATTTCCAACAATGTTTTCACATTCGTCATGAAATATACCCGAAGGGATTGTGTGTAATACATGCTTTATTCCGTTAAATTCCAAAGAATGTCCGGCATTGGGGCCGCCTTGAAAACGTGCAATTACCTCATATTGAGGAGATAGTACGTCTACAATTTTTCCTTTTCCTTCATCGCCCCATTGCAATCCAAGTAGTATATCGAGTTTCATTGTGTTGATTATTAATTTTCTGATGCTAATAATGTTGCTGCTTCTTCGCGTGTATTGGTTTGCTTTATAACATCATGGAGTTTTGTTATAACAAACAATTTTTGGAGTTTTTCATTGACATGGCAAATAACCAATTCGCCATTTGCGTTTCGAATTCGAGTAAAAATATTGAGTATTACATTAAGTCCACTGCTGTTAATGTAATCGAGTTCTTTTAAATCGATAATGATTTTTTGAGAATCGTTGGCAATTATGTCGTTTGCTTCTTCGAGTAGTTCTTGTGCTTCATTGCGTTCTAATAAATTGCCTTGCAAGCAAAGTACTGGATAAGAATCTTCTTCATCAATTTCAAAGGTGAATGCCATTATGAATCTGTTTTATTTATCATATGATCGCAGCTACCAAGTTTAGCCAATTGATTGCAGTTTCCGTAAAATGTAAGGGAGTGACTACTGATTGTAAAGTTCAATAAATCGCCAGTCATGTTCTGTATTTGATGAATACGTGGATCACAGAACTCAAAAACTTTATCGCATTCAGTGCAAATTAAATGGTCGTGCTGTTTGTATTTGAATGATTTTTCGAATTGTGCTTGGTTTTTTCCGAACTGATGACGCGTTACTAAATTGCACGTTAGAAGTAATTCTATGGTATTATAAAGTGTTGCTCTACTTACGCGGTACTTTTTGTTTTTCATGAACACGTAAAGTGATTCTATATCAAAATGTCCGTTATGTGAATAAATTTCATCTAATATCGCAAAGCGTTCGGGCGTTTTCCGATGGCCTTTTTGTTCCAGATAATCTGAAAAAATCTGTTTAACACTTTCTTTAGTCTCCTGGTTCACCATATTCTTTCGGGAAGCCGTAAAAGTAATAAAAACCGCTTGGTTTCATTTGAAATTTATCAGCTTTCTTTGGTTCATTTTGAATCCATTCGAAGAACCGAGGTAACGCCTTTTACCTGCTTGATATTGGTCATCAAGGATGTTAAATGGTTGGTGTCATGAACAAATACCATAATGTTTCCTTCAAATACACCATCCTGACTATCGAAGCTAATCGAACGCATATTTACGTTCAGTTCGTTCGAAATAATTCGGGTGATGTTGTTTACAATTCCCACATCATCAATTCCATTCACACGAATTCCTGCCATGAATGCAAGTTGTTGTTGGTTCATCCAACGCGCTTTAACGATTCTGTAAGCGTAATTCGACATCAAGCTAATTGCATTCGGACAATTGGTTTTGTGTATTTTAATTCCTTCGTTCACGGTCACAAATCCAAAAACTTCATCGCCTGGAATTGGATTGCAACATACAGCCAGATGATAGTCAATCTTGTCCATGTCCTCTCCAATAACCAACATATCGGATTTGCCGCGAATGTCTTTTACAATATTCTCGAGCGTAGCAGGCTGATCCTCTTTATCGTCGGAATCGCTCCGTTTAAATTTATTGCGAAGTAATTTGTACCAACTGTGTTGCTCGCCTTTGGCTATTTTGGCTATGTTCTCTAATTTGATGATTCCCTCACCGATACTGAAATACAGATCGAGCTGGCTTTGTAGCTTGTAATGCTTTAGGAGATTATTTATCACATTGCCATCGAGTGCAATTTTGTTCTCCTTGAGACTTTTATCCAAAATGATTTTGCCATCGTCGGCAACTTTCCGTTTTTCTTCTTTGAGCGCCGATTTTATTTTGGAACGCGCCTTCGCTGTTACCACAAAATTAAGCCAATCTTCCTTCGGTTTCTGTTTGCTCGAACTGAGAATTTCAATCTGGTCTCCACTCTTCAATTTGTAACTCAGCGGAACCAATTTATTATTCACCTTGGCACCAATGCAAGCCATACCCACTTCGGAGTGAATATCGAATGCGAAATCGAGTGCCGATGAACCACTTGGCAATGTTTTTAATTCTCCTTTGGGCGTAAAAACGAAAATCTCTTCTGAAAATAGATTCAGTTTAAAGTCATTGATAAATTCCAATGCATTGGTATCGGAATGTTCAAGCATCTCTCTAATTCGTCCCAGCCACTCATCAATTCCACTTTCGTAATCGCTGTGTTCTTTGTATTTCCAATGTGCCGCAAAACCGCGTTCTGCAATTTCGTCCATTCGGTTTGAACGAATTTGTACCTCCACCCACTTTCCCGTTGGACTCATCACGGTTGTATGCAACGATTCGTAGCCATTTGCACGCGGAGTAGAAATCCAATCACGCAATCGGTCGGGATTAGGTTGGTAAATATCGGTGATGATCGAATAAACTCTCCAACAGTCGGTCTTTTCTGTTTCTTGAGGCGTGTTTATGATGATACGAATAGCAAAAATGTCAAAGATTTCCTCAAATGGAATCCCCTTGATTTTGATTTTATTGTAAATCGAATAAATGGACTTCGGGCGTCCTTTGATATCGAAGGTTAAACCTTGTTCTGATAAACTTTTTCGAATCGGATTTACAAAACGACTGATGAAGCGCTTTCTAACTTCATCAGTATTTTTGAGTTTGGTGATGATTTCATCATAAACATCAGGCTGAGTGTATTTTAAGCCCAAATCCTCCATCTCGGTTTTTATATTGTACAAACCAAGTCGATGCGCAAGCGGAGCATAAAGAAAAAGTGTTTCAGATGCAATCTTCAATTGTTTGTCACGCGCCATGCTTCCAAGGGTTCGCATGTTGTGCATTCGGTCGGCAAGCTTTATTAATATTACCCGAACATCGTCGCTAAGTGTGAGTAAAACTTTCCTAAAATTCTCAGCTTGTATGGAGGAACTCTGATCAAATACGTTTTCAATTTTGGTAAGCCCATCAATAATTTTCGCTTCCGTTTCTCCAAACATTCTCCGAATATCATCGAGCGAAACGTCAGTGTCTTCAACAGTATCGTGAAGCAAAGCACACACAACAGCTGTGGCACCCAAGCCCATTTCACTAACTGCAATTTGTGCTACTGAAATGGGATGATAAATATAGGGTTCGCCCGATTTTCGGCGCATGTCTTTGTGCGCATCCAAAGCCAAATCAAACGCTTTGCGAATCTGCAGCTTTTCTTTCTTGTCGATTTTATTACTCAAAGGCCGCAGCAATGCGGTATACCTTTTCAGGATTTCTTTCTTCTCTAATTCAAGGTCAATATGTGGAACTGCCATTGGAAACTTATAATTCTGTAAAATTAAAGATCATTCAAGCGCAATTCAATTAATCCAATGAATTTACCACCGAAGCATTGTTGAAGAAAAAACGACTATTTTGAAATGACTGTTGAGGTTGGTCTTTCCTGATAATTTCGAATTGCTTCCACTTTTTGCTTACTCTTTTCAGCTAAATAATCGTAAATGTCAATCTGAGCTCTTCCTCGTTCTTTCGCAACAGATTTCCGATACGTGTTGTTTTGGATTTTATTTATCACACGTGCCTTAGTATTATCGCGCCATTGCAAACGCATGATTTCCAAAATCTCGTTACGTAAATCTTCTTGATAAATAGGAAATCCCACTTCAAAACGTCGACTTAAATTCCGTTCCATCCAATCGGCCGAAGAAAGATACACCTTGGGTTGATTGTCGTTGCAGAAAACATAAATCCTTGAATGTTCCAAAAAGCGATCTACGATGCTAATGACTTTGATGTTTTCGCTCATCCCTTTTACCCCCGGAATTAAGCAGCAGATTCCTCGAATGATTAAACGAATTTCAACACCTTCTTGACTTGCCTCATATAATTTATCGATGATGGCTTGATCTTGCAGACTGTTTAATTTGAGGTAGATATACGCTGGTTTTTTCTTCAGCGCATTCTTTATTTCTTGGTCGATGAGGGTGTATAAGTCATGACGCATGTGATCGGGTGCCACCAATAAATGTTTAAACTCTCGCTTAATACGGGTATCTGCAAGAATATCAAACACCGCCGAAACTTCTCGTCCAATGTATTTGTCTTTGGTTAATAAAGACGAATCGCAATAAAGCTTAGCGGTGGTTTCATGAAAATTTCCAGTACTTAAATATGCATAGCGTCTCAACTTATCTTCCATGCGTTCAATGCAAATCATCTTCGCATGCACTTTCAAAATGGGAAAACTATATAAAACTTTCACTCCCGCTTCTTCCAATTCTTTGGAATAGCCGATGTTCGATTCTTCGTCGAAACGTGCTTTAAGTTCCACGAACGCCGTAACTGTTTTTCCATTTTGAGCTGCTTTGATGAGCGCTTCAACCACTTTGGAATGAGCCGAAACACGATACAAAGAAATTTTTATTGCACGAACTTTTTCGTCTTTGGCTGCCTCATTTAAAAATCGAATCACATAATCATAGCTGTGATAAGGAAAGTGCAAGAGGAAATCACGTTTGCTTAATGCATCAAAAATGGAAGTTGCATTATCGAGCGTTGGTTTTGCTAAACTCGGAAGAGACTCGTATAAAATTCCTTTTTGGTCGAACCGAGGAAAATTCATCAAATCGGTGAAATTATGATAACGACCTCCTGGCAAAAGATCCATGCGCCCAATTCCGAAAATTTGCTTTAAATGATTTAAGAAATCCGCGGGCATCGAGCTGTCATATAACAATCGGGTTGGAATTCCTTTGGCTCGATTATTCAATCCGCGTTTAATTTTCTTAAGTAAACTTCCCGAAAATTCATCTTCCAACATCAATTCAGCATCGCGGGTAAGTTTTATGCTGTATGCTTCCAGAAGCTTGTAATCGGGAAAAAGTTCATTGATGCACAAACGAATTACATCACCCAAAATCATCACATAATGCTGCCCGTTTTTATCGGGTAATACCAAAAATCGACTTATTTTTCGCGATGGAATTTCGGTAATTCCATATTCAAACACGCGTGGTCCTGGTCTCTGTTCATCACATAACTTGACAGCAAGGTATATCGATTTTTCATCCAATTCGGGTGTGTTACGTTTGCTACTTATCATCACAGGATGAATATGCGGCATAACTTTCTCATGAAAATAATTCTTCACAAATTCAATCTGGTCGGCTTGAAGCATTGTTTCATTTACCAAATTGATGTTTCTGCCTTCTAGCTCGACTATTATCTGATCCCAAAAAATATCGTTGAATTCTTTGATTTGTTTCTGAACCGTTTGGTTGATTTTCTTCACAACTTCCCGTGGATCTTCCCGAAGCTCTTTTTTCGTTTTTTTCGTGAGTTCCATCAATCGTTTCCATTCAGCTACACGAATTCTATAAAACTCCTCTAAGTTTGATGAATAAATGGCCAGAAATTTCATGCGTTCATACAAAGGAACACGAATGTCTTTCGCTTCTTGCAATACACGCTGATTAAATGAAAGCCAGCTTAAATCACGATTGAATGCTCTCTTAATTTGCATGATTATCTTATCTTTTTTGGGAAATCTAGATCTATTAATTTCCCCATTCCACGCTCCCAACCATTCCATTTTTTCATGTCGACTTGGATGGTTGCAATCGAACACGTTGGAATTTGCGCTTCTTCAATGTAGCAGATCCAATTTATTAAATCGGTTACTCCCGGGTTATGTCCCGTAATCATGATGGTATCGATATCTGGGTTTTGGCGGGAAATGAGTCGCGCTAAATCGCTACGAGCGCCTTCGTAAATACAGGCTTCTTGTTTTATTGAATCTTCCAATATGCCAAATTCCTTTGCCATAATGCGTGCAGTACTAATGGCGCGTTTGGCTGGACTACTAATAATTAATTGCGGAATAGTTGCGCTTTTTATGAGCCTTTGGGCCATTTCGGGTGCATTCTTTAATCCGCGTTCGTTTAACGGTCTATCGAAATCACGGAGATCCTCTTGATCCCAGCTTGATTTCGCATGGCGAACAACGTATAGTGTTTTCATGCTATTTTCAATTATTGCAATGTTAAGTAAAAATTAAGGCTTACTTCAAGCAATTAGAAAATTTAACATTCGAAAT
>JBIPLZ010000203.1:0-4618 GCA_044369395.1 Flavobacteriales bacterium
TTTTAAATGCGAAATATTCCCTGCTCCTCCACAAGCAATTAATGGGATTCCTACATTCTTTGAAATTTCTTCAATAAGTGTCAAATCAAATCCTTCCATCATTCCATCCCGATCAACCGAGTTCAATACAATTTCACCGGCTCCTTTTTGCTCCATCATTTGGGCAAATTCCAAAACTGGCATGGATAGCGATTTGGATGAATTCCTCACCACAACGCGGTATTTCCCCCAAAAATCTTTCTTCACATCAATGGATGCAACTGTGGATGAACTTCCTAGAACATCCGCAGCTCGACTAATTAAATCGGGGTCTTTTTCCAAAGCTGAGTTGATCGAAACTTTCTCAATCCCTGCTTTGATTACCGCACGAATATCTTCCAGATTGGAAAGTCCTCCACCATAACATAAAGGCATAAACGCTTCCGTTGCAATTTCGGAGATATAGCGAATATTGGGGCGACGACCTTGCGCAGTTGCTGTAATATCGAGGAAGATGAGTTCATCAACCTCTTTGTCATTGAATATTTTTACGGCATTTACGGGATCTCCAACGTAAACGGGCTTCTTAAATTTCTGGGTTTTTACCAGACTTCCTTCTAAATTACACAGAAGTACAGGAATAACGCGCGATTGATACATGTTAAATGGCTTCTGTGAAATTGCGTAATAATGCCATACCAAACTTATGACTCTTTTCTGGATGAAACTGCACACCCGAAATGTTCTCATGCTGAAAAGCAGAACAAAAAGAATATCCGTATTCCGACATCAGTAATTGATCTTCGGATTGTGTCATTTTAAAATGATACGAATGAACAAAGTAAAAACGTGGTTGCTCTGGTAATATGTCAACCAAGTTACTTGACTTTACTTTTTCAATTTGATTCCAACCCATATTGGGAATTCTCAACTTGCTTTCTGCAGATAATTGAAAACGTTTAACCTCTCCTTTCACCAAACCCAAACCGGCTTTTTGTCCTTCTTCGCTTTTCTCTAACATCAATTGGGCACCCAGACAAATGCCCAAAATAGGTGTTTTATCCACCATTGCTTTGTGGCGAATGAGTTCAACCAATCCAAACTTCTCGAGCTGTTCCATTCCGCTATCGAATGCTCCAACACCCGGAAGGATAATGTGATCGGCTTGGCGGATTTTATCCAAATCGCGGGTTATCTCACTTTTACGGCCAATCTTTTTCAGCATGTTATACACCGAACCGATATTGCCCATATCGTAATCTACAATCACTATCATAGAGCCAAAAGTACGTATTTGAATTTGCATTTTACAAGTGCAAGTCCTTAAAGAAAACACGTATTTTCGCAACTCATGAAAAACAGCAATCGCTCCTTTCTTTACCTCGTTGTGTCTGATTATCCTTATGGATTTGGAGAACCTTTTTTGGAGGACGAACTCGCTGTTATTGCAGGTCATTTTGAGAAGATTTATCTTATTATTCCTGAACCTTTCAAGGCATCAAAAGATTCATTTAAATTCTCTTTGCCTCAAAATGCTGAAATCATTGAATTTAATATTCAAATCAACATTACTCAGAAAATATTCGCATTAAAATACTGGTTCAGCAAAGCATGGAGGCTAGAACGTCAGTTTATTAGACGAGCTTACAAACAAAAATTGAGCAGTTTTCATTTACGCGTTTTAACAACTTACCAAGCGAATGCGATCGCATTTGAAGCAAAGATGCTTGCGCTTTTTGAATTGCATAATCACCCCAAAGAAAAAACTACAGTCTATTCCTATTGGAATACTTCCGCTACGCTTGGAATGAGTTTTTTAAAAGTGAGATTCCCTGAAATTAACACCGTAACACGTATTCACGGGTGGGATTGTTTTTTTCATGTAAACCCAAACAACTATCTTCCATTTAGACCCTGGACAATTCAAACATTAGATGCTACTTGTCCTATTTCAGAAGCTGGAGCTAACTATACGCGTGAAAAATTACTTCATGAAAATTCAGAGAAAATTTACGCACATCATTTAGGAATAGCAGTAAACTCAGCACCACCTCAACCAACAAAAAAAACAAACCGTCTTCGTATTTTATCACTTGCGTTTATAAGTCCCATTAAACGTATCGATCGAATCATCGACGCTATTTCTTTAACAAAGAATTGCGAAATTGAATGGATTCATATTGGATCTTCCGCAAGTTCAGAAAACGAAATTCAAGAATACGCCGAACAAAAACTAAAACAGCTCAAGCATCTTGAGTTTCAATTTTTAGGGGAATTGAATAAAGAGCAGATTTATACATTTTTACGGTCCCAAAAAGTAGATGTATTGATTTGCACAAGTGAATCAGAAGGAATTCCAGTTTCTATGATGGAAGCTTTGGCACATGGAATTCCAATACTATCTGTGAATGTTGGAGGCATCTCTGAAATTGTATCGAATGGAAAGAATGGAGAACTTCTCACTGCAAATGCAAGTTCCCATGAAATAGCGAAAGCCTTAGAGAAATGGGCAACAATGTCAGAATCTGAATACGAATTGCATTCCCAAAGTGGATATGAAAGCTATTTGCAGTATTTTTCAGCGCCAAAGAATTATTTACAGTTTTACACGGATGTTTTAAACGCATGAATCAACATTACCAAATTTGTTCGCGTTGTATTTTAGACACGAACGATTACCCAGAAATTACATTCGATAAAGAAGGCGTTTGTTCGGTTTGTCATATATACGACGACCTCGCCCTGAAAACGGTAAAACGAGGCAATGAAGCAGAAAAAGCCATGGATGCCATGCTTCAAGAAATTAAATTAAAAGGGAAAGGAAAAGAATACGACTGCTTAATTGGTGTTTCGGGTGGAGTTGACAGTACTTATCTTGCTTGGAAAGCGAAAGAATGGGGATTACGCCCTTTAATTCTTCATGTAGACAATGGATGGAATACCGAGCTTTCGGTTATGAACATTGAGAATTTAGTGAAAAAACTAGGGTACGATTTGTTCACATATGTTATTGACTGGAACGAGATTCGTGATTTGCAACTCGCATACATGCATGCTTCTGTTTTAGATATCGATATCCCAACCGATAATGCTTATGCTGCAGCCATTTTCAAAATCGCCAACGAAAAAAACATCAAGTACATCATTACAGGTCACAATACTGTAACAGAAGGATGGTTGCCACCTACGTTTACACACTTCAAATACGACATTATTAACTTAAAGGCAATCCACAAGAAATTTGGAAAAGTGCCTTTGAAAACCTTTCCCTACTTAGGCGTAACAAAAGGTTGGTACTACATGAAAATTAAAGGATTAAAAACTTTTTCGCCTTTAAATTGGATTGACTACGATAAAAATACAGTTAAGAAATTTATCCAAGAAGAACTAGGATGGCGCGACTATGGTGGGAAACATTATGAAAATATTTTCACGCGCTTTTATCAAGGGTATATTCTTTATTCGAAGTTTGGAATTGATAAACGTAAATCTCATTTAAGTACATTAATCTGCTCGGGACAAATTACCCGCGAAGAAGCCCTCGAAGAAATCAAGAAAAATCCTTATCCAACTGAGGAGATGCTGCTTGAGGACAGAGAATATTTAATAAAAAAACTTGGTATTACTGAGCAAGAATTTCAAAACTTAATGGACTTACCAGTAAAAAAACACACAGATTACCCTTCTATTTTGCATTGGTACGATAGATTGCGACCATACGTTCGTGCTGCAAGAAAAATCAAAAATAAGATTGCAGGTTAATTTCAAAGTTTAAATCAGATAACTAATCTCGGAAAATTATCAATTTCAGTTTATGACAAGTTCAAATCAACATACTCATTGCTTGATATGCAATTCAGAAAAACTGAAGCAAATGCCAGGTTATGAAATTGCATATTTAACTCGTTGTACAGATTGTAGCTTTGTTTTTTCTTCCCAAATTCCCACAACAATCGAATTAATAGCGCATTATGAAGGATATGGCCGCAATGATTATTTGAGTCCGATAACAATTAAGCGTTATCATGAAATTCTCGATCAATTCGAAAGTTCCCGCAAAACCAATAAACTACTGGATGTAGGTTGTGGAATTGGCTACTTCCTTGAAGTTGCAAAAAAACGTGGATGGGAAGTATATGGAACTGAATACACCGAGGATGCAATTAAAATATGTGAGTCAAAAGGAATCCAAATGAAACAAGGAATTTTGGATCCCAATCATTATGACCTCGAAAGTTTTGATGTCATAACATCTTTTGAGGTTATTGAACACATCAATAATCCACAAGTTGAAATTAGTCATATAAGCAGTCTGCTCAGAAAAGGTGGCTTGTTCTATGTTACCACTCCCAATTTCAATTCATTGTTACGCTATTACCTTGGTTCAAAATACAATGTTATTGGTTGGCCAGAACATCTATCCTATTATACCCCTTCAACAATAAATAAATTGATGAAAATGCATCAATTTAAAAAAGTATTTATTCAAACTACGGGAATAAGTATTACTCGCTTTCTAACAAGTAAAAAGCCTGCAATGAGTGAAGAGATTCGTGAAGGAACAGAATTTATATCAGCCGATACCCAAGACGAAAAACTACGAAAAAGTTTTGAGAATAATAAAATTCTTGGGTTGGCT
>JBIPLZ010000020.1:0-13049 GCA_044369395.1 Flavobacteriales bacterium
TTCAGTGCAAATGCTTCTAAATCGCGCCAAGCAACAAGCCGTAAAAAGTTATTGGATAAGTTAAATGTGGAGGATTTACAGGCATCCACCCGAAAATATCCTGCAATCATTTTTAAACCAGAACGCGAGCCAGGCGATCAGATTTTACATGTGGAGAATTTGAGTGCTAGCTTAAACGGGAAACTTTTGTTTTCGAATGTCACATTCAATATGCATCGTTCTGATAAAATTGCTGTTATTGCTCAAGATCATCAAGCGGTTTCCTTTTTATGTGACATACTTTTAGGAGAGCTCCAACAAGATAGCGGTACAGTAACATGGGGAACTACTATAAAACCAGCGTATTTACCTGCCGATAACGGAAAGTATTTCACCAGTGATTTGAACTTAATTGATTGGCTTAGACAATATTCGTCCGATCCGGATGAAACATTTGTACGTGGCTTTTTAGGGAAAATGTTATTTTCTGGTGAGGAAACATTGAAAAAATGTTCGGTGTTATCGGGAGGTGAGAAAATGCGTTGTATGATTTCGCGCATGATGCTTGGTAGCGGTAATTTATTGGTAATGGATGAGCCAACTAATCACCTCGATTTGGAATCGATTACCGCCTTTAACAATTCGATTACCGATGTTAAAACCCCGGTTTTGTTGAGTTCGCACGATCATCATTTTATGCAAACTACGGCCAATCGCGTAATAGAGTTGATGCCTACTGGAATTATTGATCGTCAATTAACCTACGACGAATTTCTTGAAAATGACGCAGTTGCTTCGCGTAGATTAGAATTAACCTCAAATTAATATTAAAATTAATGTATATTTAATTCGAACAATAGCTAATTAGCGTTAATATTGTTCTTATAGATATCGTTATGAATATATTAATAATAGAAGATGAGCCCAAATTGGCTGAATTAATTCGTCAAGGTTTGGATGAGGATGGTTACAATGTAGATGTTGCTCATGATGGTCAAACGGGCCTCGATAAAGCACTTCAAAATCCATTCGATTTAGTAATTATGGATGTTATTATGCCCATAATGAATGGCGTGGAAGTGTGTAGGATTATTCGAAAAGTAAAGCCTGAATTGCCTGTTATCATGCTAACTGCATTGGATACAATTCGTGATAAACAAAACGGATTTGAAGCAGGTGCAGACGATTACATTTTAAAGCCATTCGAATTTATGGAATTACTGATGCGTGTTAAAGCCCACACACGTAGACCAAACAACAACATTGGTTCAGAGCAACTTATTAAAGTTTCGGATTTGGAACTTGATTTAGATTTGAAGATTGCTCGTCGTAATGGGAAGGAAATTACGCTAACAGCAAAAGAATATCAGTTGTTGGATTATTTAATGCGTAATAAAAACAGAGTCCTTTCGCGGGCAGAAATTGCTCAAAAGGTTTGGGGCCTGAACTTCGATACAGGAACAAATATCATTGACGTGTATATTAACTTTCTTAGAAAGAAAATTGATATGGCCTCCGACAGAAAGTTAATTCAAACACAAGTTGGAATGGGGTATATTTTCAAGGAAAATTAAATGAACATACGAACACGTATTACACTGCAGTTTATATACATCAGTTCGATTATTCTCTTTGTTACATCCATTTTCATTTACTTTTATTCTTACGAAACTCGAAAAAAGGAGTTTTATCAGCGATTATCTCTGAAAGCCCATTTAACTGCGCAGTTTTTCAATAAACTAGAACAAGACGAAATACCAAAAAATAAATTTACAGATCAATCAGGGTTCGGTTTTTTGCCTGAAGAAGCAATTTACATTTATAATAATCAGAATATACTTGTATACCAATCTTCAGATTTGACCTTAAAAGAACTAGATTCTCTTCTAGTAAACAAAGTAAAATCAGGAGAGCATAAATTTCATTTTGAGAATGATGTAGAAGCTTACGGATTTCCATTTTTCTCAAATTCATTTGTCGTAATAGCAACAGCAGTTGATAAATTTGGTCTCAATAGATTGAATGAATTGAAAAAAATTCTTCTTCTTGTTTTTGTCCTCGGAAACATTTTGGTGGCCATTGTAGGTTGGATTTTTGCCGGCCGTTCATTAAAACCTTTATATGCGGTAGTTTCACAGGTCAATAGTATCACTGTTAATCAACTAAATAAACGGGTTGATGTTGATGAGAAATTAGATGAAGTTGCATTAATTGCCTCCACATTCAACAAACTATTAGATCGGGTTGAAGTTGCTTTTCAAATGCAAAAACAATTTGTTGCAAGTGCATCGCATGAATTAAGAACGCCATTAACAATCATTTTGAGTCAGATTGAATTGACATTACTGAATTCTCGAACTCCTATTCATTATCAAAAAGTATTAAAATCTCTAACCGAAGATATTAAAGACCTTAACAATACGTCAAATCGATTGCTTTTATTAGCTCAAGCCGATTTTCAGGTAGAGAACCTTAACCCTAAACCATTTCGAATTGATGAATGTTTATGGCAAATATATTTAGAAATGCAAAATCGTTTTCCTTCAGCAATTGTTGATATTCATTTTGATATGATTCCAGAATCAGAATCCGATTTTATCATCTTGGGAAATGAACAACTTCTTAAAGTTGCAATAAGCAATGTAGTTGATAACTCACTAAAATATAGCAATCCTCAATATTGTAGTATTACTTTATTCGCTCATAAAAAAGAGATTTCTGTCAAAATTGAAGATCAAGGTTATGGAATACATGAAGACGATATTCCCAAAATATTTATCCCATTTTACAGAGCAAATTCCTCATTTGTAACTTCTGGTCATGGACTTGGACTTGCCATGGTAAAAAAAATTATTCAATTGCATTCGGGTATAATCGATTTAAAATCGGAATTAAATAAAGGCACTGTTGTTTCGATTTCTATACCTAAAGTATTTATTAAATCGACAGTTCATTTAGAAGCGATTTATAGTTGAATCGAGATATATTGTTTTGATAATATTCCGTTGGGTTTTAGAAAATATAATTTGATGTAAGGTTGCGTTTCAATTTCAATCAACTTAATTTGGATATCGAGGTATAGGTGATTGTAAATATTAACTTATGCTTGGATTTTATCAGCCAATTTCCAGCTGGACGCATCTCTTGGGCGCACTATTGGCAATATGTACGGGAGCAATATTAATTCGAAAAGGTTGGGGAAATCGTATTCGAGTTTTGGCATTGCTTGTTTTTATGATTGGCATTGTTTTGATGTTTTCAATGAGTAGCATTTACCATGCTCTTGAACCCGGATTAGGAAGACAGGTATTTCGCAAACTCGATTATGCAGCAATTTTTGTCATGATTGCAGGAACTGCAACCCCAATTCATTTGATAATTTTCAGAGGTTGGTGGCGTTGGGGTTTTATTATTTCCTTGTGGATAATTGCCATAATTGGATTGCTTATGACCATTATTCTGATTGATCAAATTCCAGAATGGGTTTCACTGACTGTTTTTATGCTAATGGGCGCTCTTGCCTTGGCATCAATTGTAAAAGCGGGGAATATGTTTGGAATTAGAAAAATTTTAAACGCATTACTTGGTGGAGGTTTTTATGTAATTGGAGCACTTATCGATTTTCTCAGATGGCCGGATATTTTTCCAGGTTTGTTGGGGCCGCATGAAATTTTTCATGTCTTTGTAATGTTAGGTGTTGCCTCACATTGGTTGTTCATTTATCATCTTGCCGATCAACCAACGCATGCACGATTGGTTTTTCTTGTAAAAGAAAAATCTGAAAATGAGCTTTTTGCACGCGCAGTTGGTGAATCGGTGTTTGTTATTGCAACCTCTCGCAGCGATTTGCGTAGACAAGTCCATGAAAAATTAAAAGAGCAGTTTTATCCACAATTAATTCCTACTAAAGTCCGTTTTAGATTTTATAAAGATGTGGTATTGAAACTTGATTTTAGCTAAAAAGAAACACGCGTATCGACAAAAATTTACTTTATAATTAACTGATTTCCAGCTTCCATTTTCAAAATGGATAGTTAAATGTTTAAATAGTAGCTTATGTCGATGTTAGAATATTGCAAAGTAATTCTTGAAAGTGTGAGTTTTGATCACACATTGTTTTTAAAAGAACTAAGAAAAGCGTCATCTCGATTACACAAACTCGAAGCAGAAGAGTTGATGATTTGGTGTATTTCACGATATAAATATCCTTGATTCTAAAGATTTCTTGTTATTAATATGTTTCAAATTAAATCCCTATTCGGATGTTTTTTTTGGAGCATAAAGCGTGTAATTTTGCAATTCAAAAATATCTGAATGCAAAACGATTGTATTGTTATTGGTGGTGGGATAGTTGGATTGGCAACTGCTTACACACTCTTAAAAGAAAAGCCAGGAATGAAAATCCTGCTCATCGAAAAAGAAGATCAAATAGCCAAACATCAGACAGGAAATAACAGTGGTGTAATTCATTCTGGATTATACTACAAGCCCGGATCATTAAAAGCAACAAATTGCATAGAGGGATATAATATGTTGTTGGAATTTGCAAAAGAGAATGCAATTCCATTCGATTTATGCGGCAAAGTGGTAGTCGCTACCCAAAAAGAGCAATTACCAATTTTAAAGAATCTGTATCAACGGGGATTAGAAAATGGTTTAGTTGAAAATCGTATGATTACAGCTTCTGAACTTCGAGAAATTGAGCCGCATTGTAATGGTTTAGAAGCCATTAGAGTTCCATATACTGGTATAATTGATTACAAACAGGTCTCCGAAAAATTGGCAGAATTGATCAAGACTTCAGGTGGTGAAATTAAAATAAGTACCAAGGTTTTAAACATCCGTCTGATGAACGATGCAGATGCGATAGTTGAAACTACACAAGGAGAATTTTCGGCGAAGTTAATTATCAATTGCGCTGGTTTATATTCCGATAAAATTGCTTCCATGACTCATCCTGATATCGATGTGCGGATTATTCCATTTAGAGGCGAGTATTATAAGCTACGAGAAGAAAGAAAGTCCCTTGTGAATACATTAATTTATCCTGTTCCCGATCCCAATTTCCCATTTCTTGGTGTTCATTTTACCAAAATGATTGATGGGGGCGTAGAAGCTGGACCTAATGCGGTTTTTGCATTTAGTCGTGAAGGATACACCCGAACATCGTTCAATGCATCTGAATTTTGGGGATCATTAAGTTGGCCTGGTTTTAGAAAAGTGGCAACAAAATATTGGAAAACAGGAATGGGTGAATATTATCGTTCGTTCAGTAAATCTGCATTTACGAAAGCCTTACAAGAGTTGATACCCGAAGTTCAAAAAAATGACTTAGTGCCAGCTGGAGCTGGAGTTCGTGCACAAGCATGTGATCGAAATGGTGGGTTAATTGATGATTTTTTATTCTTGGAAAAACCTTCAGTCATTCATGTTCTAAATGCTCCTTCGCCAGCTGCAACTTCTTCTTTAGCCATTGGGAAAACCATTTCATCCATGGCATTAAAACGTTTTCAATAAAATCCTATTTTACACTGAATTTTAATTTAGTATGCTGATTATCAAATTGTATGTTGATAAAATTTGAATAATCGAAATGAATCTTGAATAATACTAATTGATACTTGTTATTTTTGCAATCCTTGTTTCGAGTTAGCACAATAAATATACTCGATTCTGCGTAATTAGAAAGATACATGAAAATTAAGAAACTACTTTTAACACTAATAATATCATTATTTATTGGTGCTTCCCTGAACGCGCAGGGTAGGAGAGAGTATATTATTTTCGATGGCTTACTGAGTTCTTCCGCAGGTTCTGTAAACGAAGGTGCTGTAATAAAATTGGTATGTAGTGGCCGTAATGAATATTTGAAATTTGATGCAGAAACAGGTAAGTTTCAAGTGCGTGTTGGTTTGGAGCGTGATTGCGAAATTAGTTTTACTAAACCAGGATTTATTTCTACTTCCATTTTTTTAAATACAATTTGTCCGAAAGACCGATTGGAAGAGGGTTTTCCTGATTATGAATTGAATGTGACTTTAAGGCCAGAGATCGGAAATGTACCTTTCACAATAAAACATGAAATTGCATACGACGATAATGTGTACAATTTCGATTTCAAAGAAGATTTTAATCGATCAACTAATCGCCAACTAAAAGAATACAAAGCGCTTACAAGTAATAGCGAACAGATTGCTGCAGAAAAAGCCCGATTAGCTGAAGAGAAATTGAAAGCGGAGGAACTAAAAAAGCAGCAGTTAGCCGAGCAAAAAGCAGCAGCCGAACGGGCTAAATTCCTTGCTGATTCGCTAGACAAAAATCAATCATTGGCTCAAAAAGCAGCAAGAGAAGCCGACGCAAAAGCCCGTGCAGCAGCTGAAGCCGCTGAAAAAGAACGTTTAAATAATGATTTAGCTGCTCGTAAAGCTGCCGAAGAGAAGGCTCGTTTAGAAAAGGAAGCATTAGAACAAGCACGTAAAGATGCTGAGGCAAAAGCAAGAATGGATGCAATTGCCCAAGAGAAAGCTAATCGTGATGCAAGAGAAGCATCGGAAAGAGCGCAAAAAGCAGCAGAAGAACAAGCACGTCTTGACGCAATTGCTCAAGAAAAATTGAATAAAGCTGCGGAGGAAAAAGCCCGATTAGAGTCAGCTGCAGCAGAGAAAGCGCGTAGAGCAGCAGAAGAAAAAGCCAGATTGGAAGCATTGGCGCGAGAAAAAGCCCAAAAAGAAGCCGATGAAATAGCTAAGCGCGAAGAAATTGAAAGAGCGCGACTTGCCGCAGAAACAGCTAAGTTAGCCGAGAAGGAAACCAATAAGCGCAAACGCGATTCATTGGAAACTGTAATGAAGCAGCAGCAGTTAGCTGAAGTAAAAGCGAAAGAAGAATTTGAAGCTCGTAAGAAACTGGAACGTGAGGCCGCGGAAAAAGCTAGGCTTGAAGCTTTAGCTAGGGAGCAGGCAGAAAAAGATGCAGCATTAAAAGCACGTAAAGATGCAGAGGCCAAAGCTGCAGCAGAATTAGCAGCAAAAGAAGCTCAATCCAAGGCAGAAGCAGCAAAGTTGAAAGCCGATGCTGAAGCCAAAGCGAAAGCCGATGCATTAGCAAAGGCGGAAGCTGAAAAAGCACAAAAAGCAGCCGAAGCAAAAGCCCGTGCCGATGCTGAAGCCAAAGCGAAAGCCGATGCATTAGCAAAGGCGGAAGCAGAAAAAGTACAAAAAGCTGCAGAAGCCAAAGCCCGTGCCGAAGCGGAAGCCAAAGCAAAAGCTGATGCATTAGCGAAAGAAGAAGCTGAAAAAGCACAAAAAGCCGCGGACGCCAAAGCCAAAGCAGAAGCAGACGCCAAAGCCAAAGCAGATGCTTTAGCGAAAGAGGAAGCTGCAAAAGCACAAAAAGCAGCTGAAGCAAAAGCCCGTGCCGAAGCCGAAGCCAAAGCGAAAGCCGATGCATTAGCTAAGGCGGAAGCAGAAAAAGCACAAATAGCTGCCGAAGCAAAAGCCCGTGCCGAAGCGGAAGCCAAAGCAAAAGCTGATGCATTAGCGAAAGCTGAAGCAGAAAAAGCGCAAAAAGCCGCAGATGCTAAAGCCCGTGCAGAAGCAGACGCCAAAGCCAAAGCAGATGCTTTAGCGAAAGAGGAAGCTGAAAAAGCACAAAAAGCCGCCGAAGCAAAAGCCCGTGCCGAAGCCGAAGCAAAAGCAAAAGCTGACGCTCTAGCAAAAGAAGAAGCAGATAAAGCTCAGAAAGCTGCCGAAGCAAAAGCCCGCGCAGAAGCCGAAGCCATCGAGCAAGCAAGAATTGCAGCCGAATTGAAAGCTCAAAAGGAAGCCGAAGCGAAAGCAAAAGCTGAAAAAGATAGTCTAGCAAAAGCTCAGAAAGAAGCTGAAGAAAAAGCTCGATTGGAAGAGATTGCAAAAGAGAAAGCAAGAAAAGATGCAGAGGATTTAGCTCGTAAACAAGCTGAAGAAAAGGCAAGAATTGAAGCGGAAGCGATTGCAAAAGCAAAGAAAGAAGCTGACGAAAAAGCTAAAATAGAACGCGAACTTGCTGAAAAAGCAAAACGTGAAGCAGAGATCAAAGCAAAAGCGGAAGCGGATGCGATTGCCAAGGCTGAAAAAGAAGCTGCAGAAAAATTACGTTTAGAAACGGAAGCTAAAATTAAAGCCGAAGAAGTAGCTCTTGCAAAAGCACGCGCTGAAGCTGAAGCTAAAGCCGCAGCCGAAAAAGCCGCAGCTGAAAAAGCAAAACGTGAGGCCGAAGAAAAAGCACGCCAGGAGTCGGTTGCTAAAGCTGCTGCAGAAAAAGTAAAACGCGAGGCAGAAGAAAAAGCAAAACGTGAAGCAGAGGAAAAAGCGCGTGAAATTGCTATTGCAGAAGCAGCAAAATTAAAAGCACAGAAAGAAGCTGAAGAGAAAGCTGCAAAGGAAGCCATGGAAAAAGCTCGTCAGGAAGCAATAGCCAAAGCTGCAGCTGAGAAAGCGAGATTAGAAGCAGAGGCTAAAGCGAAGGCCGAAGCTGAAGAACAAGCACGACGTGATGCAGCAGCCAAAATACTAGCTGAAAAAGCTGCAAAAGAAGCTGAAGAAGCAGCCGAAAGAGCTAAGCCTGTTGACCAAAGAGTTCGTGAGCGTATTGAGAAAATGGTAAAAGAGGGCTTGAAAGAAGAAAACGTACAATTGCGCCCATACGAAGCAGCACTTCAAGGATATGCAACCAAGTATTATGGATACATCAACTTTGGAGATGGTAAAGGGAATGTCGAGCTTAGCAAAGAAGAATTCCTTGAATATGCTAAGCGTTTCAAAATCGCGAAGGAAGGGAAATAATAAATTTTAGTTTAAGTCTTGGATATCAAGCATTCCGATTAATTCCCCATTGTCCATTACTAAAAGGTTGTCAATTCGCTTATCTTTCAGAATCTGAGCGGCATCTTTTAAATAGGCATTGGCATCAACACTTATCGGTTGCTTAAATTTTAAATCGGAAAGTTTCATAGTTAGAATATCTTTCCCATCGCCTTGAAGCAATCTTCTTAAATCACCATCGGTAAATACACCAATTACTTTTGTCTGTGCATCTAATACAGCAACAGCACCAAGTCCACCTTGACTCATTTGAACAACCGCATCCAAGATCGTATCGCTAAGTCTAACTTGTGGATTTATTTCTCGAAGCACATCTTTAACAAGCGTGGTTAGAAATCGATTGCTTTCAAAAAACTGCTGATTGCTTTGGTTCGAATAGTCGTTTTCAGTTAATCCTTTTATGATGTTCCAAGGAAGTGCAATTGCATGAACACCCAAATTTATTGCATTCCGAACTTGCTCCGCCGATCGGACTGCAGTTATCATGACTTTGGTTGCGTAATCATATTTCTTAGCACATGCAATGCTTTGCTCGAGCAAAGCTGATGAATCATAACCATAATCTTGCAATTTACCTGCTGGAATACTCACATAGGCAGCTCCAGCCTGCATTGCAACATAGGCTTGTTGCAATGTGAAAACCGATTGGATATTTATTTTTATACCTTCTCTACTTAATATTCTGCAAGCTTTTATGCCTTCCATAGAAACTGGAATGCGTAAAACAATACTATCTGAATTGTTGCCGATACTCATTAATCGGTGCGCCTCATGCACTATCGTTTCTGACTTTTCGCCAATCGCATCGATATGAATAACATTTGCTAAGTTGCTTATTTTTTGGATTAATGCAGTTTCGTCGGTTATAGGAGAACGTTGAATGAATCCAGGTGAAGTGGTTAAACCGGAAGGTATGCCCGATTTAAATGCTTCTTCAATTTCTTTCAAATCATGCGACTCGAGATACAATTCCATAACTAATGTTCTTTCAATTAATACACAAAGAAAATAGGAAAAATCAACATTCCCATTTTATTATTCTAACTTAATTCGGGGATTCGTTTTTTGACCAATTTCGAAATGCTTGTTTTTGCTCATCACTGACCAAAGTATCGATGGTAATATTTCTACTGCTGAAATACTTTTCATTCGTCGATTTCAAATCAACTTTTTTCAATCGTTCTTTCGAAAAAACATGCAGGGAAATTTCGGTTTGCTTATCGGTCAATAAAGTCCAATTGTTTACAAGCTTTCTGTTGTTGCATGCAATAATCTGATCACCAACCATTAAACCCGAGGCTTCTGCTGGAGAATTGGGAGCTAACATCGCAATGGTTGTTTGTCCTGCAGATTCCTGGATACGAAACCCAAATCGATGTTCTGCTTCTGAAAAAGGCAAATGCATGTTGAGGTTTAGTCCAATACGCGCAAAACATCGTGTTAACTCAGGTTCAAAATCATGTGTTCCTTCAATGTAATTAGCATAGAAATCGGTAAAATCGATGCCTGATATGTCCTTCAAAATATCAAGAATACGTTCTTTGGAATAGGACTTTCCAGAACGTGCATCCTCATAAAGCCGTTTCATCAAATCATCTAATGTAACAACATCATTCGAACTTTCTCTTAATCGAGAATCAATTAAAAAGGCAATCAAACTGCCTTCCACATAAATAGACGTTTTCCGATGCGGAATGCCTGGTACATAGCCATCAAGCCAAGTATCAAAAGAAGCTTCCGAAACGGGCTGATTAAAGCGGCCATAGCTTGTGAAATGTCGTTTAAGCTTGTCGTTTAAGGTGTTCAAATAGCGCTTTGTGTCAAAAACTCCTGAACGTAATAAAAACTGATCGCCCAACCAAGTTGTAATTCCCTCGTAAACCCAACCCAAGCGACTATAATTTTCTCCGGTGAAATTGTACGGTGCCATTTCCGAAGGACGAATGGTTTTTACATTCCATGCATGAAAAAGTTCGTGCGAACTTACGCCCAAAAGTTCATCGTAAAAATCGCTATTGAAAACTTTGTTTCCAGGACCTAATGCGCAAACGGTGCTGAATGTATGTTCAACTCCATGATAAAACGCAGTAGGCAAAATCTGAAAATAGAAATGGAAGTGTTTCCCAGGTAAAGAACCCATGGTTTCGAGCTGCTCCAAGCAGAAACGGCTGAAGTCCTTATCTAATCGCTCCCAATCGGGTTCAATGTCACCCATAAACCAAAGATGGAAAATATGGTCTGCCACATGGATTTCATGATGAAGTAAATGTGCCGATGCAATGAATGGGGTATCCGCCAAACGATCGAAATTTTCGAATGCGAAGCAGTTCTTATTCCCAGTTGGAAAAATGTCGATCGCAATTTGATAATCATCGGGTAAATGAAGTTCTAACTGACAAGATTCATTGATTCTTTCAGGAATGTAAACGCAACAATTTACAGGATTAACATACAGTTGCTCATGATCCAAATAACTGGAGCCGGCATTTAGATCAACAGCATAATACGAATAGATTACATGAAATTCGCTGCAATTTCCGGCTTCAATACTCCAAAGGTCTTTCGTTAATTTCTCAGATGGAAGAAGATTTCCGTTCGAGTCTTCCACACGAAAACTGCGAATGTTTTTGGCGAAGTTCCCTAATTCATAGCGGCCTGGTCGCCAAGAAGGAAGCTGAATACTTACTTTCTCCTGCGTATTGTTTTGAACGATAAACTGGATGTCGATAAGTTGGGTTCCCGAATTTTTCCAGCCAATATGATAATGCAGTTGTGCCATGTTTATTTTTTTAATGGAATGGGAATCGGATTTCCAGAAGTCGCATTTGGAAAAGGAATATTTAACATCCAGCTAATTGTTGGAGCAATATCCTCTATGTTATAAGGAAGTACGCTTTCGCCATGTTCAATTTTCCAGCCGTACCAAAGCATCGGAACGCGCGTGTCGTAATTGTAAGGTGAGCCGTGTGTTGTTCCAGTTTGGTGGTATTCCATCCAATTGGGTTCGAGTGTAATGATTACATTTCCAGAACGTTTTGGGTGAAATCCTTTTTGAATAAAATGGTTGGTCCCACGTGTAAATTCGTTTCGTCTTAAATCACTTGCTGTAATACTACTGTGAATGCCTTTGACATTGAGTAACCAATCGGCAACGAGTAACTCTGTTTCAGAAATGTTGGTTCCATTTGCTTTCAATGCCTTCTCATTCAAATAAACTTGATCATTGAAAATGCCAATAATGTTACTATCGATTCCGGTTTGTGTCTTTAACCACGTTTTCAATTCACTTTCAACGGGCCCGTAATTCATATATCCGCCAGGTGTTCGAAGATCCATTAAATACGATGGAACGGTTGCTCCACCATGGTCTGCACTGAGAAATACAAGCAGATTTTCTTTGCCAATCAATGCTTCAAGTGAATCGAGCAATATTTTTAAATCGGCATCTAGGCGTAAATAAACATCTTCTGTTTCAACGGCATCGGTCCCAAATTGATGTCCTACATAATCGGTCGATGAAAAACTCACACACAACATATCTGTATAATTTCCCTGACCAAGTTTCTCGTTTTTAATAAGTTCGAGGGCGAAATCATTGGTCAATGAATTTCCAAATGGGGTAGAGCGGATGAGATTTTGCCCGCCATTTTTATCCATCAGTTTCTTTAAATCGTAAGGAAATGTTACCGAAGTAGTTCCTTTAAATGGTGTTTCATAGGTCGTTTGATCAGCCAAACTCTCGGTGTATTGTTCAATGGGAAGCAATGGTTTCCAATTTTGATTTAGATACGTCATTGCTTTTTGTTGTTTGTTGAATCGGGTAATCCAATCGGGAAGGATGTTTCCGTAAAAACTGCTGCTCACCCAATTACCACTTTCTCCATCAAACCAATAAGCCGCATTGGCAATATGTCCAGCGGGTAAAATAGCCGCTCTGTCTTTTAAAGCAATTCCATAAACCCGCGATTTTAACATCGATGCAACGCGCAATTCATCGCCAACGGTGGTGCTTAGCAAATTACGTGGCGACATTTGTCCCACTTTCTCCGTTGAACTACCAATTGTTTTTACGGTTTTATCATCGGTGCAATAAATACCGGAATTTGTTTCGCGATTAAACCAATCGTTCGAAATAATTCCATGTCGATCGGGAGTTGTGCCGGTGTATATAGATGAATGTCCAGGGCCAGTATAGGTTGGGACATAATT
>JBIPLZ010000204.1:0-4596 GCA_044369395.1 Flavobacteriales bacterium
TTGTGTTTCCTGATTATGAATACTGAAAACACCATTGCTTGCAATAACATGTTTAGAAATCAATTCCATTAGAGGATTGGAAACTGAATAAGGAGCATGTGGGTTGATATTTCCGGAAAAATTGCGATTATTCTTTAAAAGTTGATCGAGAAGGATTTCGCCTGACGAGAAAATAGATTCTGCATTCGAGGCATTTAGGCCATAAAGTTCTATGAATGTATGATAACGAATTGGGGAGTTATTTTTTGTTGCAAAACTTGCGGTACCGTTCGAAATATCGCCAACAGCCACAATTCCATTTTTCCACATTGTTGCATCAGCTTCCTCAATGGCTTGTTTGATGGTCGATTCATCCGCTTCACGAACCAACATGAGCTCTTCTAAAAAACCATCTAACCCAGTATGCTCCTTGACCGTATTTTGTAGATGAGAAAGTTCCACATGACAATGCGCATTAACCAACCCTGGAATCAACCAACCTTCATGAATTTCGGCTGCACTTAAATCATATGCATCATCTTCAGGTTTTAGAATATCAATAACCTCGGCATCATCAGTTAATCGAAGAATTCCATTTACAACAGGCGGAGAGGAAACCGGGAAAATACAATCGGCAAAAATTTGTCGCATCCAACAAAAGTACACGAGCTTGGGATATAATCGATAAGCCACTACTTGTTATATCTTTGCGCATATGCAAGAAACTCGAAAAGACATTCGAACTTTGTCATTTAACGATTTGGAAACTTGGTTTTCAGAACAAAAGCAACCCAAATTTCGGTCGAAGCAGGTTTTTGAGTGGTTATGGAAAAAGTCGGCGCATTCGTTTGACGAAATGACAAATCTTAGTAAAGAACTTCGTAACCAGTTGGAAACGAACTTTTTTATTCATGGAATTGAAGTTGCCAGTTCGCAGAAAAGTTCGGACAGAACCATTAAAACAGCATTCAAATTACATGATGGTCCGGTGGTTGAAGGTGTTTTGATTCCCACAAAAACACGAATGACTGCATGCATCTCCTCCCAAATTGGATGCAGTTTAACATGTAAATTTTGCGCGACCGGGAAGCTGAAACTTCTGAGAAATTTGGAGGCAGGAGAAATTTACGATCAGGTAGTTGCGATTCGAAAGCAGAGTGAAGAAAACTACAATATTCCACTTTCAAATATTGTGTATATGGGCATGGGAGAACCTTTACTCAATTATAAAAATGTATTGGAAAGCATCGAAAAAATTACTTCTCCCGAAGGTTTAGGAATGTCACCTCAACGTATAACAGTATCGACGGCGGGCATTTCGAAAATGATAAAGAAGTTGGGCGATGATGGTGTGAAATTCAATTTGGCTTTGTCGCTCCATGCAGCTAATGATGAGAAACGCAGCAAGATAATGCCCATTAACGATTCCAATTCCTTGGAAGCATTGACCGAAGCATTGACCTATTTCTATGAGAAAACCGGAACGCGTCCAACGTTAGAGTATATTATTTTTAAAGATTTCAATGATTCAATTGACGATGCACGAGAATTGGCTGCATTTGTAAAACAGGTTCCATCGAAAGTGAATATCATAGAATACAATCCGATTGACGAAGGTGAATTTCAGCGAGCAAGCGATGAACAATTGAACCGATTTACTTCGTTTCTCGAACAAAAAGGGGTGATTGTAAATGTTCGAAGAAGTCGTGGAAGAGATATTGATGCGGCCTGCGGTCAACTTGCAAACAAAAATGCTTCTGCAGGAAATGTTCAGAAGAAAGTAAGTGCATGAAATTAATTATTTGCATTTCATTTTTTGTTTTCAGCATTTCGCTTTCGGCACAACATGTTAAACAAGGGGAAATTTATAATTATGAAAAGGATTTTTATCCGATTTGCATGCCCGGCTTTTATAAAAATGGATGTGTCTTGGTTAGAGCAAATGCAGATGAACGAGAGCAAACCATACAAGACATTCGCATAGAATTTTTCGACACTACAAGTCTCAAACTAACACATTCTTGGCCAATAAACGGGCTATTCGAAAATCGGCAAGAGTTTTATCCCGAAGACATTCGCCTCTGGAACGGTCAACTTTGTGTTTTTGCCTCTTCATTCGACAAACAGAATAGATCGAATGCTCTTCATTATTTAACTATAGACAGTTTGGGTAAGATTGGAAAGAAAATCCAACTACAAACCAGCGAAACCAATCATTTCGAAATAAACAAAAAACGATTTCATATTATTGGTGATGACAAGCAGGATTTTTTAGCCGTTGTTAGTTTGAATGAGATCTCTAAGAGTAAAACACAGAGACTTAACCTAAACGTTTTTGATCGAAACTTCCAGGAGATCAAAAAATTGAGTGTTCAACTTCCTTTTCAAGAACAAAATGCTGGAATACAAGATATTTTACTTGATGAATACGGGAATGTTCACTTGTTAATTAAAGGCAATAAATTGAATGATTCGCTGGATGTGGTTTACTCAGTTTTTGCTTTTCCTGTAATGAATGATGAAGTTTTAGAGTACCAATTGAATATTCCAGGCAAAGTGGTTTCGAGTCTAAAAATGAGTCTTGACAAAGGTGAGAAGTTACTTATTTCGGGCTTGCTGCGTGATGAGTTTCAAAAGAAAAATCAAATCTCGAGCGTTTTCTTTTTGCGGATTAATCGTGAGAAAGGGACTATCGAAACCAAAGGAATTCAACGAATTGATAGTGATTTTAAGTCGCGTTTTATTGGTGAAGAAAGGAAAGTTGGAGTAGAAGAATTTTCAGGGTATAAAACACAGCGAATTATACCAAATGGGAAAGATGGGATTTTACTTATTGCTGAGAAAATCGGCACCGAGGAAATCTGTGATACAGATTATCGAACAGGATTAGAAATTTGCCATACCGAATATAAAGCAGGCAATATTTTAATTGTTTCCTTTAATGAAGGAGCAGAAATAGATTGGTCTCAAACAATAGATAAGGAACAAGAATCAGAAGATGATGAAGGCTTGAATCTTTCTTTTCTAGATTTAAAAGTCCAACCGGGAGCTCACAAATTTTTCTATAATGAGTTAAATCAGAAAACCAACAAGCTTCATGGAACTGAAAAAAGCCAATTAAACGAAGTCAAGTTGGACGGAAACGGACAATTAACGATTCAAACGGTGTGGTTAGAAAGACCCATTTTTCCATCCATATATTTTAAACCGAGTAATCGGGTTGTTTATACAATTGGACAATCGAACGAGAAAGCCGTATTGATAAGATTGGGTAATCAATAAGCAGAAGAAACAATTTTCTTAACAGCATCCGATTTTCCCATTGTGTAATAGTGAATGCATGGAACTCCGGCTGCAATAAGTTCCTTCGATTGCTGAATTCCCCATTCAATGCCTAATTGCTTCACCTGCTCATTGTTTTTACATTTATCCAATTCATCGGCAAGAGCCTCGGGCAAATCGATGTGAAATGTTTTAGGCAAAAATGAAATATGTTTTTGCGTTGTAATAGGTTTCAATCCTGGAATAATAGGAACGTTGATACCTGCTTTGCGACAAGCATCAACAAATGCAAAATACTTTTTATTATCAAAAAACATTTGGGTAACGATGTAATGCGCCCCGGCATCAACCTTTTCTTTCAAGTGTTTCAAATCTGATTTTAAATTCTGTGCTTCAAAATGCTTTTCTGGATACCCTGCAACACCAACACAAAAATCAGTCGGAATTCCTTCTACAATTTCGTCGTCGAGGTAATGGCCTTTGTTCATTTGGCTAATCTGACTAACCAAAGTGGATGCAAAAGCATGACCTCCTTTTTCAGGAATAAATTGAGAATCTCCTTTTACTGAATCGCCACGAAGTGCCAACACATTATCCATTCCCAAGTAATGCATGTCGATTAAAGCGAGTTCGGTATCATCGCAAGTAAAACCACCACAAATTAAATGCGGCACAGTATCAACGCCATATTTGTATTTGATAGCAGCGCAAATACTAACTGTTCCGGGGCGTTTACGTGCATGGATTTTTTCATGTAATCCATTGGTGAGTTTCTTATAAATAAACTCTTCCCGATGATAAGTGACATTGATAAAGCTTGGATTAAATTCCATCAAGGGCTCTATTCCATTGTAAAGATCTTGAATATCGCAACCTTTTAAAGAAGGTAAAACTTCGAAAGAAAACAAGGTTCCCTTTGCCTTTTCAATGTGTTCAGTAACTTTCATTCTTTAATTTAAGTGACAAAAATAAGGTTTAGTTGAATAGGTAAATAGAAAAAGGGATTCAATATTCATTGAATCCCTTTTTTTTAAAATGCTAAATTTATTAATCTCTGAAAATGGAAACAGAGCCTTTTAAAATTTCATAATTAGGAGCAGAAACTACGTAATAATAGGTTCCTGAAGGTAAATCATCTCCTGCCCAATCGTTTTTATAATCGTTTGCTTCAAACACTTTTTTACCCCAACGATTAAATACCATCACCGTATTTCCAGGAATATTCACTAAGAAAGGAATTTTGAAGAACTGGTTTTTATCATCGCCGTTTGGACTAAATGCATTTGGCACAAAAGGCGATTGAATTGTTTTGTAAATAGTATCGCGGCAACCAAT
>JBIPLZ010000205.1:0-4583 GCA_044369395.1 Flavobacteriales bacterium
TCCATTGAACAACTTCATGACCCGCATTTTGAATACCTTCTGCAGAGGAACGCATGGCTATTTTACCACCATCAAGCGGATCAAACAGTGGCTTAGGACAAAGTTGTAAAATTGTCATGCGGTTTTACTACGTCTCAATTTTCGGAAAAATCGAACGTATACTTCTTTATCGAATAGTGCCGAATCGGTAGCGGCTTTGTAACTTAGAAAAATACCGACAGGCAACAAGATTGCCGATGAAAGCCACATGCCTTCAAGTGCAGAAAGTACTCCTTCGCGCGCTAATTTCTCACCTGTAATAGATATCATGTGATACAAAATAAAAAACACGAGCGAAAAGATAACCGGCATTCCAAGTCCACCTTTGCGAACAATTGCTCCTAAAGGAGCGCCAATCAGAAACAAGATGATGCAGGCAAATGAAAGCGTAAACTTCCGGTGCCACTCAATATCGTGTCGGTTAATACGCTCTTGATCTTGTTCGAAATTCTGATTTGAATAATCGAGTGTGCTTTTGTTGGCTCTCAAATTATTCAATGCTGTTTCAACAATTCGTTTTTGTTCAGATTTATTGAAATTTAATAATACCTCTGTTTTCGATTTTAAGGGAACTAGATTATTAATTGTTTGAATTGTAGAACCCGATTGAGGTGGGATTTCCTGTTTATTGATGTTATTAATTGAATCTTTTTTTCCCTCCGAAATTAATTTAGTAATACTTGCTCGGCGAAATAACTTACCCGATATACTATCAACTACCGAATCTTTTCGAGCTTCCTCTTTTAAAACAAGTGAATCTTTTGCCGTTTTTTGTTTAATCGAAGCAAACAACTCAGTGCTGTATGTTCGGGTTGAATCGAAAAATGGACCGTGAAGAAGTACGGTTGGCAAATAGCTTTTTTCTTTGCTCAAGGCACGTCGTAATGTATCGGCCGATAATTCGAGTTGAGACAAATTAAGCATCTGATAATTTCGCTTATAGACACTTTCGTCGGTTTTGGTTAAATCGAAAATAGATAAATCGAAGCGTATCAAATCCTCTTTAAAATTTTCTCGAAGAAATGGGAAAGTACCACTTTGCTTCCCTTTCTTTTCGGCTTCGGTGTATGTATGACCATTAATGAGCTTCAGTTCGAGGTATTGCTTATCGCTCGACATTCCCATAAAACCTTGTTCAGCAATGATAACGCGATCGTTGCCGTTGTGATTCGAATGATCATAAATCATAATGTCCTCGAGCAGTTTCCCATCGCTCGATTTTTTCCCAATTCGGATGACGTAATTTTGAATATCGCTATTGAAAATTCCAGCTTTTATATTGAGTTCGGGACGTTTGTTGGATATATCCTGCAGGAGTGTCTTCATCCTGAGGTTGGCTCGTGGAAGCAGATTATTTGAAAAATAAAATGCTGAAATGCTTAATATCAATGAGAAAATAAGGACCGAACGCATTCCGCGTTGCAAGGAAATTCCCGACGATTTCATGGCGGTGAGTTCCATGTATTCGCCCAAATTTCCGAAAGTCATTAAAGAGGACAGCAAGACAGCTAATGGCAAAGCCAAAGAAATCATTGTAATGGCAACCAATCCCAAAAGTTTCAGAATGATATACCACTCAAGTCCCTTACCTACAAGATCATCCACATATTTCCAAACAAACTGCATAAGCAGAATGAATAGTGCAATGAAGAAGGTCATGATAAATGGACCTAAATAGGAACGTAATACAAATGCGTCGATTCGTTTTAACAAGCGGTCAGAAATAAAAGCGCAAAGATACTATTTCAGGAACCAATTACTCGATGCAATTTTTGAATGGCGCTATTCCATGTTAAGACAATCTCTTCATCATCGCCATCTTCACAAAAATCGGTCACGATTAATGCTGTTTCACCGGTAATTTCGTCAACGTCAATTCGCAATTCAAAAAAGGTCGCATCAGGCTCATCAACCCAATGATATTTCACAAAGAAATTTTCCTTAAACGAAAGTAGTTTTGCTTTTTGCTCCGAATCCTTATTCCAAACAAAAGTATATATGCTGTTTTTTATATTCACATCATCACAAAACCATTCCGATAATCCACTCGGTTCGGTTAAAAATGAAAACAAAACTCCCGGAGAGGTTTTTAATATATACTCTATCTCAATTTTTTTATACTCTCCCATGATGGGGTTTTATCTATATATGTAAGTTGCGATTATACGAAAAGGAACCTAATCTGCAAATTAATTATCACTAAATTTTAGAACAGTTTTGAGCAAGATTGTTGATAAATATTTTGAAGACCAATTAAATTCGAAATTGATTCATTTTAATAGGTTGTTCAAACATTTCATTTCAATAAATTGTTCGAACAAATTAAAATAAATCGCTCTCTATTTGAATGATTGAATATAGTTCACGAATAATTCGGCAATGAGATAGACTGTAACGCATCGTCACGAAATCATGATAACCCAACCTTAAATTTTTCTATTTTCGCAGCATGTTTAACAATAAAAAAGTGGTGGTGGTATTACCAGCTTACAATGCTGCCCAAACATTAGAGAAAACATACCGCGAAATTCCCTTTGACATAGTTGATGACGTGGTGCTTGTTGATGACCATAGCAAGGATAACACCTCCGAATTGGCCAAAAAGCTTGGAATTACCCACGTTATAAGACACGAGCAAAACAAAGGCTACGGAGGAAACCAAAAAACCTGTTATGCAAAAGCATTAGAGTTGAATGCCGATGTTGTCATTATGCTACATCCTGATTATCAATACACGCCATTACTTATCCATTCGATGGTTGCTATCATTGCCAATGATTTGTATCCTGTAGTTTTTGGAAGTCGTATTTTAGGGAAAGGTGCGCGCAAAGGCGGAATGCCTCTGTATAAGTATGTTGCTAATCGCTTTCTCACATTTTCACAAAACCTGTTAATGAACCAGAAACTATCGGAATATCATACTGGTTTCCGTGCATTTTCGGGTGAGGTTTTACACTCTATTGATCTAACTCCAAACTCCGACGATTTCATTTTCGATAATCAAATGATCGCTCAAATCTTTTCAAAAGGATATGAAATCGCCGAAATTACCTGTCCAACAAAGTATTTCGATGAAGCATCATCGATCAATTTCAAACGCTCTTCAATTTATGGTTTGGGCGTATTGAATGTTTCTATGCGCTATTTTCTTCATCGTTTAGGAATTTTAAAGTGGCGATTGTTATCATAACATTGAATCATTTATAAAACAGATTATTTTTTGAGTATTTAACCTTGATGAATTTATAACTCGTGACCAAACGCATTTTAATTTCAGGTGGTCCGGGCTTCGGAAAATCCAGCATTATCGAGGAATTGGAACGAATGGGATTTTCTGTATTCCATGAAATTGCTCGACAAATTATTCATGATGAAGTAGAAACTGGCGGCACTGCCCTACCCTGGCTCGATATCAATTCTTTTTCGGCGCAGGTCTTACAAGGAAGAATTAATCAATATGCTTCAGGCGATTCAGGATTGTGGTTTTACGACCGCGGTTTGCCCGACATTGCTGGTTTTTTAAGAAAAGAGAAGCAAGAAACCCCGGAAGAAATTTGGCAATTGTGTCAAGATTTTAAATACGATCCGATCGTTTACATCACACCGCCTTGGGAAGCTATTTTTCATCGCGATGCCGAACGAAAAGAAGATTTTGCTGCAGCTTTGAAAGTACATCGTGCATTGGAATCGGTTTATCAAGAGTTGGGATACGAAATCGTTCCCATTCCC
This sequence comes from Flavobacteriales bacterium, assembly GCA_044369395.1. Classification (GTDB taxonomy): domain Bacteria; phylum Bacteroidota; class Bacteroidia; order M30B66; family M30B66; genus CALQRR01. The sequence continues at coordinate 3,769 of JBIPLZ010000205.1, forward strand.
ATGGGTTCCATTCGTTGGCGTGCACAATACCTATTAAATAGTGCAGGAATAAAGTAAATTTCCAAATGTTAAATCCACAAGATATACTTCAGCAATATTGGGGATTTTCCAAGTTTCGATCCTTACAATTGGAAATCATCCAATCTGTTTTAGATGGTTTCGATACATTGGCATTACTTCCTACCGGTGGTGGAAAATCGCTTTGCTTTCAAGTGCCTGCGCTCTGCACCGAAAAATTATGCATTGTTGTTTCGCCCTTGATTGCGTTAATGAAGGACCAAGTGGAGAACCTCGAAAAAAGAGGAATCAAAGCGGGAATGATTTCTTCATCGATGAAATCGGAAGAAGTGGATTTGTTGCTCAATCGTTGTATCGACGATGAATTGCAATTCTTATATGTATCGCCCGAACGATTAAAAACAGATCGCTTCTTAAACGCACTCAACAAAATGAACCTGGGTTTAATTGCTGTCGATGAAGCGCATTGCATTTCGCAGTGGGGCTATGATTTCAGACCCAGCTATTTGCAGATTGCAGAAATCCGCCAATTCATTCCCAATATCCCTGTCATTGCATTAACCGCCACTGCTACTCCAGAAGTATGCGATGATATTGAAGCGAAACTTTTGTTTACAAAAAACAAACGATTCAAAAAGAGCTTTGTCCGCTCCAATTTGGCATACATAGTTCGTCACACAGAAAACAAAACTGCACAACTTCTTCGTATTCTCGAGAAAATTCAGGGTAGCTCAGTGGTTTACGTTAGAAACAGAAAGCGATGTAAAGAAGTTTCGGATATGCTGATTGAATCAGGA
>JBIPLZ010000206.1:0-4562 GCA_044369395.1 Flavobacteriales bacterium
AGAAGATGATTTTTTAGAAAGCCGAAAAGCACTTCTTGTAAATAGTGATGTCCACTTAGGTGTTGCCGCTCCTCGTAAGTCGATGAATTCGTATTTTTACAAGAATGCTGATGCCGATGAACTTATTTTTATTCACAAAGGCAGTGGCACGCTCAAAACATTTTTAGGGAATATTGAATTTTCGTACGGCGATTATTTGATTATCCCACGCGGGATGATTTATCAAATCGAGTTTAACGACGAGAACAACCGCATTTTATTCCTCGAATCATTTTCTCCTATATACACGCCAAAGCGCTACCGCAATTGGTTCGGTCAATTATTAGAACATTCTCCTTATTGTGAACGCGACATTCGCCGTCCTCAAAATTTGGAAACCTTCGATCAGAAAGGCGACTTTTTGGTGAAGGTGAAAAAGCAAGGAATGTTGCATCATTTAACATACGGTTCGCATCCATTCGATGTGGTTGGTTGGGATGGTTACAATTATCCGTATGCATTTTCAATTCATAATTTTGAGCCGATAACTGGACGAGTTCATCAACCACCTCCCGTTCATCAAACATTCGAAACCAACGCATTTGTAGTGTGCTCGTTTGTTCCTCGATTATACGATTATCATCCATTGTCTATTCCTGCTCCATACAATCATAGCAATATCGATTCAGATGAAGTGTTGTATTATGTAGATGGCGATTTTATGAGCCGCAACGATATCTCCCAAGGACAACTTACGTTACATCCTGCAGGTATTCCTCATGGCCCGCATCCAGGAGCAATGGAACGCAGTATTGGTAAAACCGAAACACAAGAGTTGGCCGTTATGGTCGATACATTTAAACCACTTATGGTAACCCAAGCAGCCATGGATATTGATGACGGAAAGTATTTCCGCTCATGGATGGAACCCGATTATAATTAATTAATTCTTTTTCGATACATAATGAACGTTCAATTAACACAACCAAACGAAGTTTTAACCGAAGATTTTCTCCCTTTATTAGGAACCGATTATATCGAATTTTATGTAGGAAACGCCAAGCAATCGGCTTATTACTACCAGCATGCTTGGGGATATGAACTAATCGCTTATGCAGGACCTGAAACGGGCGTGAAGGATCGTGCTTCGTATGTGCTTCAACAAGGAAAAATTCGCTTGGTTTTAACGACTTCACTCCATCCCGATAGCATCATTTCAGAACATGTAAAAAAACATGGCGATGGGGTGAAAGTTCTTGCTCTTTGGGTGGATGATGCTGAAAAAGCACTTGCAGAAACGATGAAACGTGGAGCTCGTTTAGCGATTCCTTTTGAGGTTAGCAATGATTCATTTGGAGAAGTCAAAACAGCTTCCATTTATACCTACGGAGAAACGATTCACACCTTTGTGGAACGTAAGAATTATACGGGTGCCTTTCTACCTGGATACTCGCCTGCAAAAACGAAAACAGCTACAAAGTCAGTTGGTCTTCAATACATTGACCATTGTGTGGGGAATGTAGGTTGGGGCGAAATGAATACCTGGGTGAAATTTTACGAGGAGGTACTTGGTTTCAAAGTCATCATTTCATTCGATGACCAAGATATTTCAACTGAATATTCTGCTTTAATGTCGAAGGTTGTTTCCAATGGAAATGGTTTCGTAAAATTTCCGATTAACGAGCCAGCCGAAGGAAAGAAACGTTCTCAGATTGAAGAGTATTTAGATTTTTATCATGGACCAGGCGTGCAACATATCGCAGTTGCCACCGATAATATTCTTGAAACGGTAGCAGATTTAAGAAGTAGGGGAGTAGATTTCCTAGAAGTTCCTTGGTCGTATTACGATGATCTTCATGCACGTGTTGGTGATATAGAGGAAGATATGGAAGATATTCGACGATTGAATATTCTTGTTGATCGCGATGATGAAGGCTATCTGCTTCAATTATTTACTAAGCCGGTTGAAGATCGTCCAACGCTTTTCTTTGAAATTATTCAACGCCGTGGAGCACGTGCTTTTGGCAAAGGAAATTTCAAAGCTTTATTCGAAGCCATCGAACGCGAACAAGCGCGAAGAGGTACACTCTAGTTTAATATTTTAATTGAATCGGCTGAGGGAAATTCGTTCTTTCAGCCGATTTTTTATTTGTGTTGATAACACCGATGGTCGGCATCATTTGTCATGCGTTTGCAGCGATTTCCTGATTTTGTCGTACCTGTGCATTGCATAGATTCGCCTGTTTGGACTCCCGATTTTCCCGAATCTTTATGAGGAGTAACGCTTCCTGTATTTCCTGAATTACTTGAATGAGCATTCCATTGCCAACAAGGAATACATAGTTGCTTTTCGAGTTTCAATTCTTCGACATCATTCAATAATGGAAAGAAATCTATTCCAGTAAGATGTTCAACACTATCGACTGAAACTGCGAAATGTTGGATGGATTCCGAAGAAGGGGCGTTCGGCATTATTATTCCGATAGCCTTCACTTCGGGTCGATGGTAGTCGAGAATAACTTTGTAATAATAATTGGGGATGGAAACATGATTTGATCCAATGGTTGGAAGATTACCGTTTAGCACGGGGCCAGTTACTACGTAAAGTGAATCATATGCAATTGCCCAAGTTCGAACAAGCTCCTCGGTTTGTTTCCAAATTCCTCGATTAAATGCGGGAACCTGCGGACTCATATTGCTGAAATAAAACGATTCGGCCATAGTTTTCGCCGACCAACCCATGTCCGCAGCAGGAGCCAAATGCCCTCTGTCATATCCCGATTTGGCATAATCTCCATTGTCGGCACTTCCTGTTTTTACCATTGGGTCGGAAAGGAACTTATTCGTTCGTTCGGCTACTCGAACGGTTTTTTCTTTCGTTAAAACATAGGCCACCCAACTGGCCTGCTCATGTGTTTCGTTGTATTCGAGCGTATAAGCTGCATGAGAAATTACTGCACCATGGCTTTTCGTTTTCGGAATCTCGAGATTCCGTATTCCCTGCGCAGGTACACTTAAACTGCAGCAAAAACAAAATAAAAGATTAATCCAAATTGCTTTTAGCATTCGTTTACTCATTATCTCCTTGGAAACTATTCCATCCTTGAGCACTTAATGGATGAACACCACCGCTTTTATCAATCAAAACAGCACCTTCATCTGCATCGGTCATGTGGCCAATTATTGAAACAAGCATGCTGCCTTTAATCTTTTCGAAATCGTCTTGTTTAATGGTGAAAAGCAATTCGTAATCTTCTCCTCCACTTAAAGCACAAACGGTTGGATCGAGTTCAAATTCTCTCGCCATGTTGTAGGTTGTTGCATCAATGGGGATTTTCTCTTCGTAAAGCGCACAACCCACATTACTGTTTTTGCATAGATGAAGTATCTCGGAACTTAAACCATCCGACACATCAATCATGGAAGTGGGAGTTACACCAATTTCAGCGAGCAACTCAATAATATCGCGACGAGCTTCAGGTTTTAATTGACGCTCTAAGATATAATCGTTCCCTTCTAAATCGGGTTGAGCATTGGGATGATCCATAAACACCGATTTCTCTCTTTCAAGCAATTGCAAGCCAACATAAGCACCACCTAAATCGCCCGAAACTACAAGTAAATCGCCTTTACTCGCCCCATCGCGTTTTACTGCTTTGTCTTTTTCAACACTTCCGATGGCCGTTAAGCTTAATACCAAACCTGAAAGAGATGATGTTGTATCTCCTCCAACTAAATCAACTCCGTAATTTTTGCAGGCCATTTCAATGCCTTCATACAATTGCTCTAAAGCTTCAACCGGAAAGCGGTTTGAACAAGCTAGAGCAATGGTAAGTTGCTCAGGAATGCCGTTCATGGCATAGATATCCGAAAAATTAACAACTGCAGCCTTGTATCCTAGATGCTTCAGTGGCATGTAGGTTAAATCGAAATGAATTCCTTCAACAAGCATATCGGTCGAAACTAACACATCGCGATCGCCAAAATTTAGAACCGCAGCGTCATCACCAATGCCTTTTTTACTGCTTTTGTTATGAATTTGAAATCCGCTTGTGAGGTGGTCGATAAGACCAAATTCCCCTAATTTCTCAAGTTCGGTTCTGTTTACTGGTTGTTGAAGCATAATTAGTTGTTAATTTCAGTTGGGAGATTTCCCAATACAGATTCAATTTCATTGAGTACCGCTTGAACTTCAACATAGGAGTTCAGGGTAACTAATTGCATGCGGTATTCTTTAAAATGTGGAATGCCTTTGAAGTAATTGGTATAATGACGGCGCATTTCAATGATTCCTAAAACATCGCCTTTCCATTCGATGGAGGCATCCAAATGTGTTCGACACACTTTTACGCGGTCGGCAATAGTTGGCGGACTCAATTTTTCACCGGTTCGCATGAAATGTTTTATTTCATTGAAAATCCAAGGATATCCAATACTTGCACGGCCAATCATTACACCATCAACGCCAAATTGCTCTTGCATTGCGATGGCTTTTTCGGGAGAATCAACATCCCCATTCCCGAATATCGGAATCTGGATACGCGGATTATTTTTCACTTCTCCTATCAGCTGCCAATCGGCAG
>JBIPLZ010000207.1:0-4561 GCA_044369395.1 Flavobacteriales bacterium
GCGAGAAGTGCAATTAAACAGATGCCGAATGTGGCAGTATTCAATAAAAGAATATCGATAACATTGAGGTTAATGGGAACAACCGATAAATAATAGGTTTCCTGATTTAGCGTAATGATTCCAAATTGCGATTGAATAAAGCAAAATCCAATACCGAGCAAATTCCCGATCAACATCCCTTTTCCAATCAAGACGCTCGCTTGTCTTAAAAACAAGTTCATAATTAATCGATTATTGGCACCCAAGGATTTCATTATACCAATAAACTGAGTGCGCTCCAGAATCATAATAAGCAAAGAAGTGATCATATTGATAATTGAGACAACCAACATCAGTCCTATGATGATGTAAACATTTGTGTCCATCAAATCGAGCCAGCTGAATATTTGTGGATAGCGGCTTTTTATACTCTGAGCGTTGAGGTCGTTAGGAATTGCATCATACACGAGTCGTTCCATTTCATCAATTTTTTCGAAATCCTTGACTTGGACTTCGATGGCACTAACTTGATCGGAGCTCCATTTATTCAGCTGCTGAACCACCCGAATATCCCCCATCATGTATATTTTATCGAAATCGTTATCGCCCAAACCGGTATCGTAAATGCCCGAAACAACAAACTTTCTTGCCTTGGGTGGATCTTGAATGAAATACATCAACAAGCTACTGCCAACTTGGAGCTTTAAAAGTTGAGCTTGCAACTTGGAGATAAGAATTTCGTTCGATTTACCAGAGTCGGGGAACGAGGGAATTTTTCCAGCAATTAAATTCTTTTCAAAAAAGCCGAATTCGTAATCTTTCCCTAATCCTTTAAAAACAACCCCTTCAATTACATCGCCCGACTTTACAATCCCTGCTTTTGTTGCAATACTTTGCCAATGAACAACTCCCGGCATTTTTTTTATCTCGGTCAAATAGTTTTCCTTATTGCTAATCGGACTACTTTCGAAAGAATGATTGTTATCGTACTTGTTTATTTGAATATGAGCGCCGAAACCAATAACTTTCGCTCGAATCTCTTTCTGGAAGCCAGTTACAATCGCAATCGCAATAATCATCACACATACACCAACAGCGATGCCTCCTATGGCAATGCGGATGATGGGAGTTGAAATACGATTGTTGCCTTTGTTGGATTGTAAAAGCCTTCGGGCAAGAAATGCAGATGTGCTCAAATTACTATAGAATGATTCGATTTATAATAGCGCCACAAGTTAGAAATTTTAAAGCCTTTGCGTGGGCATTTCTCTTTCTCTTCTTTTTCATCCAAAATCTTCGTCCACAAATTTTCAGTAGGGTAGAAGTTATCATTAAAACCGATTCCGATGTTGAATTAGGAGCAGAACGGATGAATGAATATATGCCAATACTAAAAGGTAAGCGTGTTGCCTTGGTTGCGAATCATACTTCTCTTATCGGAAATACCCATCTGGTTGATACCCTTCGTTCGCTAAAAGTAAATATTGTGAAAGTGTTCGCTCCAGAACACGGATTTAGAGGCGCGGCCGATGCAGGCGAAAAAGTGAAATCGACCAAAGATGCCAAAACCGGCTTACCGCTCATTTCTCTATACGGTGACAATAAAAAGCCAAAACCCGAGCAGCTTAAAGATGTAGATGTAGTAATTTTTGATATCCAAGATGTGGGTGCGCGATTTTACACATATATCTCGACGCTTTCCTTAGTGATGGAAGCCTGCGCTGAAAAAGATATTCAACTTATCGTACTTGATCGACCAAATCCAAACGGACATTATACAGATGGACCTGTTTTAGATTCCGCATTTTCTTCCTTTGTTGGAATGCATCCCGTTCCGGTAGTTCATGGAATGAGCGTTGGTGAATATGCCAAAATGGTGAATGGTGAAGGTTGGTTAAAAGGCAAATTGAAATGTAAACTCCAGGTTATTCAGTGTAAAGGCTGGCAACACAATCAGTATTATCAACTTACAGTTCCTCCATCGCCCAATTTGCAAACAATGAATGCCATTTATTTGTATCCCTCGCTTTGTTTTTTTGAAGGAACTTTTGTGAGTATTGGAAGGGGAACGCCGAAGCCATTTGAGATGATTGGCTTTCCAGAATGCACCCAAGGCAATTTTAGTTTCACCCCGAAAAGTGGACCAGGAAGCAAATCGCCGCCATACGAAAACAAGGAATGTAAGGGCTTTGACTTAAGTGGTTTTGGCGAGAATTTTCTTCGAGACACCAAATCGATTTACCTGTTTTGGCTTCAGAATCTCTATGAATCGAGTGGAAAGAACCCTAAATACTTTAATGATTTTTTCGATAAATTGGCTGGAACCGATAAACTCCGCAAACAAATCTTGGAAGGAAAAACGGAAGTGGAAATTCGGAAAAGCTGGGAACCTGGTTTGAATACATATCGTCAAATCCGAAAAAAATACTTGCTTTATCCTGAAGGATAAACTTCGATTTGGGCAATACGGTCCGACTTAATAATTTCGCATAAATTTTAAAGCGTTTTATATAATCTTAAACGCCCGATTATTCTCTATTAAAATGAAAAAACGCCTTGTCCCAACGTTCGAACTCGCTTTCGAAGATCCATCCGAAAGTTCTGGTTTCTTAGTATGGCAAATCACTAATTTATGGCAGCGGCGTATGAAAATCGTGCTTGATCCGATTGGACTTACGCATGTTCAGTTTCTATTGCTTAATGCACTGGCAACGATGAATAAAACCATCGATAGGCCCATCACTCAAATGATGCTTGCCAATAATACAAACTGCGATAAAATGATGGTTTCTAAAGTCCTTCGGCTTTTGGAAGATCGGAAATACGTCATGCGAAAGGCACATCACCTCGATACGCGCTCTCGTTCCTTATTGCTCACGACCAAAGGAATGGAGCTCATCGAAAAGGCAACACCGGTTTTTATCAAAGCAGAAGAGGATTTTTTTAAATGCATGAAGTCGAAACAAAAATCGATGGATAAAAAATTCAAGAAAATCATCAAAACAAACCGAAAGGCCTTAAAGAATTCGCTCGAAGAAAACACCTCGGAATCGGAAAGCGAATAATTTATTTGCATAGTCCAATTTACTTCCCTTGCTTTGTTCTATAATTATCAAGGGGTGCTGCACGAAGGTGTGGCTGAGATTATACCCTTTTCAGTTGCCTTTAACTGAAAGAACCTGATCTGGGTAATGCCAGCGTAGGGACATAGGTATTGTTTTACAATTTGTCGGATGTGCCGGCCCCTGCTTATCCGTTGTTTTTAATACAACAACGATGCGTATAGCGTTTTTTTCATTTGTAATCATGCTTGGATTTGTTTTCCAGGTTAACGCTCAATCCCTTATTCAAGGCCAAATTAATGACTCCAATGGAAGCCCTGTTTCAGGAGCAATTGTTTCTGTTAGCGGAACGTTCATCGCCACATCAACCGATGCGAAAGGAAACTATAAACTCAAAATTTCTTCACAAGCAGAAATCGCGGTTGAAGCAAACATGCTTGGTTTTATTACTTCCAGTAAGCGAATTACTCCTTCGAAAGAAACGAAACTCGATTTTATATTGCAGCCCAAAGTGTTTATTGCCGATGAAGTTGTGATTAGTGCAACGCGTGCCGGTGATAAATCTGCCATGGCATTCAGCACCTTATCGAAAAAAGAAATTGCCGATCAGAATTTCGGTCAAGACATGCCCATGTTGCTCAACAATCAGCCCTCTGTTGTGGTAAATTCGGATGCGGGAACTGGAATAGGATACACAGGAATTCGAGTGCGAGGTAGCGATCCAACACGCACCAATGTTACGGTTAATGGAATTCCGATGAACGATGCCGAGTCGCATGGATTGTTCTGGGTAAACATGCCCGATTTTGCATCTTCGGTTAGCAGCATTCAACTTCAACGAGGTGTTGGAACTTCTACCAACGGAGCTGGAGCTTTTGGGGCAACGCTCAATATGCAAACAAACGAATTCAAAGGAACACCTTACGCAAACTATACTGCTGGAGGAGGTTCATTCAACACATTTAGAAATACGTTTGAAGTTGGAACGGGTTTAATAAACGGATTCACATTCGATCTCCGACTTTCTAAACTCAACAGCGATGGGTTCATCGATCGTTCTACTTCCGATCTGAAATCTTTCTTCTTAACCGCCGCTTGGTATAAAGGGAAATCGACATTTCGGGCAAATGTTTTTTCGGGAAAAGAGAAAACCGGTCAGGCCTGGTATGGTGTTCCTCAGGACTCATTGGAATTAAATCCAACCTATAATCCTGCAGGAAGTTATTATAACAATGAGGGCAAAGAGGTGTTTTATGACAACCAAACGGACAACTACCAACAAGACCATTATCAGTTTTTCTTCAATCATCAAGCAGGAAAGAATTTGCTTTTGAATGCAGCACTTCATTATACAAAAGGTTCTGGTTATTACGAAGAATACATGCAAGATCAATCGATCGGACTTTACGGCCTGGATAATTTGTTTTTGGGAGAAATGCCTATTGTAATTGGATCGGATACGGTTCTTGTTCCTGCAGATACGATTTCAAATACATCGTTAGTTCGAAGACGTTGGCTCG
>JBIPLZ010000208.1:0-4556 GCA_044369395.1 Flavobacteriales bacterium
GAGCAATTAAATCAGGCGATGGTCATCTCTTTATTGCCGGAGGTGTTGAAAACATGACGCGTGGTCCGATGGTCATTTCCAAACCTAGTTCGGCATACGGAACCGATGCAAAAATGTACGATTCGAGTTTTGGCTGGCGATTTATCAATCCCAAAATGCAATCAACGTATGGTGTAGATGCCATGGGCGAAACCGCTGAAAACTTGGTAGATATGTACAAAATATCGCGCGAAGACCAAGATGCATTTGCACTTAATTCTCAACATAAAGCGGCCGCAGCCCAAACTTCCGGGCGATTGGCAAAAGAGATCGTTCCGGTTCTAATTCCTCAACGTAAAGGTGATCCAATTGCTTTCGATAAAGACGAATTTGTAAAACCTTCAACTTCCATGGAAGGACTTTCCAAACTTCGTCCCGCTTTTCGCAAAGAAGGCGGAACTGTTACAGCAGGAAATGCTTCCGGATTAAACGATGGCGCCGCAGCGACGCTTATTGCCTCGGATGAAGCGGTAAAGAAATATGGTTTAAAACCTCTAGCACGTATCGTTAGCTCTGCGGTTGTGGGTGTGGAACCGCGCATCATGGGAATTGGTCCTGTTGAAGCGAGCAATCGTGCATTAGAGAAAGCGGGATTACGAATGGAAGACATGGATATTATTGAATTGAACGAGGCATTTGCATCACAAAGTTTGGCCTGCATTCGTGCTTGGGGATTGAGCGACAATGATCCTCGAATCAATCCGAATGGTGGAAGTATCGCAATCGGTCATCCACTAGGTGTGACTGGTGCGCGTATCGCCTATTCTGCCGCCCTCGAATTGCAAATCACAGGAAAAAGATATGCCCTCATTACCATGTGCATTGGCGTGGGACAAGGCTATGCAGCAATCATTGAAAGAGTTTAATTTACAAGGAATTTAAAAGTATGAGTAAGCTTCAAAATTACGTAAATGGTCATTGGGTTGATGGACAAGGCGAAGGTGTGCCTTTGTTCGATTCCGTTACAGGAGAAATTATTTGTCACGCATCTGCCGAAGGCTTAAACTTTGGCGAAATCATGCATTACGGAAGGACAAAAGGTGGAGAGAAACTTCGTCGAATGACCTTCCAGGAACGTGGCAACATGATTAAAAAACTTGCACTTTACCTGAGCAAACGCAAAGAGCAGTTTTATGAGATAAGCTACAGAACCGGTGCAACGCGCGTAGACAGCTGGATTGATATTGAAGGTGGTTTTGGAAATCTTTTCGCTAATGCTTCTTTACGAAAGTTGTTTCCCAACCAATCGTACCATGTTGAAGGAGATCCCATCGATCTCTCGCGCGGCGGGCGTTTCATGGCGCACCATATTCTCGTTCCTAAATTAGGTGTTGCTGTTCACATCAATGCATTCAATTTCCCAATTTGGGGAATGCTCGAAAAATGTGCTGTTAATTGGATGGCGGGTGTTCCAGCAATCGTTAAACCAGCTACTTCAACTTGTTATTTAACTGAAGCTGTTGTTCGCGAAATCATCGCATCCAACATTATACCTGAAGGGGCTTTGCAACTTATTTGCGGCTCTGCAGGCGATATGCTCAATCACCTCAACGATCAAGATGTGGTTACGTTTACGGGATCTGCATCAACCGGACAAAAACTCAAAGCGCATTCAAAAGTAATCAGTGAATCAGTGCCTTTTAATATGGAAGCAGATTCTCTCAACTGCTCTGTTTTAGGTGAAGATGCTGTTCCCGGAACGCCTGAATTCGACTTATTTATCAGTCAAGCGAGATCTGAAATTACTGTTAAAGCAGGTCAAAAATGTACTGCAATTCGACGTTTGATTATTCCAGAGAAACTGATGGATGATGTACAAAGTGCATTAGGTAAAGCCCTCGATAAAGTGAGCATTGGCGATCCACGATTGAAAGAAGTTCGCATGGGTTCGCTCGTGAGTAAAGACCAAGTGCGTGAAGTAAAAGAACGAGTTGCTGAAATTGCACAAACTGCGAGCATCGTTTATGGAAATGTGGATCAACTTTCTTTAATCGGAGCTGACGGGGAAAAAGGAGCTTTCATTGCCCCTATTCTATTGCGTGAGAATAAGCCGTTCGAAAATATGCGTGTTCACGAAACGGAAGCTTTTGGTCCTGTTTCTACCCTAATGCCATACAGAAATATGGATGAAGCCGTTGACCTTGCTCGATTAGGCAAAGGTTCGCTTGTTTCGTCTATTGTTACCAATAACGATGCATTGGCCAAAGAATATGTGATTCAATCGGCAACTCACCACGGTCGAATCCTTGTGCTTAACCGCGAAAATGCAAAACAAAGCACAGGACACGGTTCTCCACTCCCACTCTTGGTTCATGGTGGACCAGGTCGCGCTGGTGGTGGAGAAGAAATGGGTGGAATTCGAGGCATCAAACACTATATGCAACGCTGCGCCATTCAAGGAAGTCCAAGCACGCTGACTGAAATTACGGGCATTTATCAACCCAATGCGAAATACAAAGAAGCGCCTGAGCATCCGTTTAAATACCATTGGGATGATATCCAACCTGGTATGTCGCTAAAAACGCACAAGCGCACTGTTACCGATACCGACATCATCAGTTTTGCAAACGTAAGCTGGGATCATTTCTATGCGCATACGGATATTACTTCCTTGAAAGGCAGCATTTTCGAGAAACGTACTGCACATGGATATTTCATTTTATCGGCAGCTGCTGGATTGTTTGTATGGCCCAATAAAGGTCCCGTTGCAGCCAATTACGGATTGGAAGAATGTCGCTTTGTCCGCCCTATTTATCATAACGATACCATTTACGTCCGATTAACCTGCAAACAGAAAATTGAACGCGATAGTGTTGGGAAGGAAATCCCATGCGGGATTGTGAAATGGTTCGTGGAAGTTTTCGATCAGAATGATGAGCTTGTTGCCATTGCAACTATTCTGACGATGGTGCAAAAGAAGTCGCCATTTGTGGAGATTAACAGAAGCAATATTTCAGGATACTTAACCAAATTAACCGAGCAGTCAAAAGCTTCTTGGGGAATCCTAACACCTCAACATTTGGTTGAACACATGGAGAAAGGATTCCGCATTGCATCAGGTGAGATTCAGGATTTTGAAATTGATACACCTGCTGAACATTTAGCCAAAGTGCAAGAGATGGTGTTTAATTACAAACCCATGCCGAAAGGATTCAAACATCCATTGATGGAAAAAGAATCGCTCGATCAACTCATCCATCCCGATTTAGCTTCTGCAAAAGTGAAGATGCTTGAAGCTTGGGACTCTTATGAAGCTTATTTCAAAGCCAATCCAGATGCAGAAACTAAAAATGCCGTATTTGGACATTTAGATAAATTTGGTTGGGATCTACTGAACATCAAACACTTCAATCATCATTTTGAACAGTTTGGAATTTTATAATTCAAAATTGAAATAGAAAGAAAAATATGCAATCGTCAAAACTTCTTAACCTAACATCGGAAAATTAATTCAAAATTCAACTACTCGAAATTTCGAGTGGTTCCGAAAGAAGGGTATAGATAATTTGAAAGATTAGATAAAGTAATAAACAAGATAAACTAATGGAAGGATTTGTAAATCATACTATTGAAAATAAAATTGCCACCATTGAATTTTATCATCCCGATCAAAATTCATTGCCAGGAACTATCCTTTCGCAACTGGCAGAGACCATTACCTTGGTTGGAAAAATGGATGATGTATGTGTCATTGTTTTAAAAAGCGGGGGCGATAGAACCTTCTGTGCTGGTGCAAGTTTCAAAGAACTCATCACCATCAATGATGCAGAAACAGGCAAGGTATTCTTTTCAGGATTTGCGAATGTTATCAATGCGATGCGAAAATGTCCAAAGTTTATTCTTGGTCGTATTCAAGGAAAAACCGTGGGCGGTGGGGTTGGCTTGGCTGCATCAACCGATTACTGTTTTGCTACAAAATTCGCATCTGTAAAGCTAAGCGAACTCAATGTGGGAATTGGTCCTTTTGTGGTTAGTCCAGCTATTGAACGAAAAATGGGAGTCTCGGCAATGTCGCAAATAGCCATCGATGCCAATACATTTTACGATGCTCATTGGGCCATGCAGAAAGGCTTGTATGCGCAAGTTTTCGAGAGTATTGAACTCATGGATGAAGCAATTGATACTTTTGCAAAACACTTGTGCAGCTATAATCCTGAAGCGATGTTGGAAATGAAAAAGGTGTTTTGGCGCGGAACCGACGATTGGGATACTTTGTTAGCCGAACGCGCTGCCATTAGCGGTCGCTTGGTGCTTTCCGATTTCACCAAAGAAACGCTCAAGAAATTCCAATAAACCTCAACATGGTATACGAATTCAAGGGTTTTATTCCGGTTATTCACGAAAGCAGTTTTATTCATCCACAAGCTGCAGTTACGGGGAATGTCATAATTGGCAAAGACGTGTATGTGGGACCCGGTGCGGCAATTCGTGGCGATTGGGGTGGAATAATCATAGAAGATGGATGCAATATTCAGGAAAACTGCACCATTCACATGTTTCCCGGCAAAGACATCACC
>JBIPLZ010000422.1:0-4550 GCA_044369395.1 Flavobacteriales bacterium
TTCAGTAACAGGAATGACTGCAAGTACATCAACTGTAAGAACCCTAACAATTTCTGGTTTATCAGCAGTTACGACTGCTACGACGTTTAGATTGTATGGATATGGGTTTTTAGCAACAGGTAATACGGGTGGATTTGACTGCACTGTTACAGGAAATAACGTAATATTAAATGGATCAACTGCTGCAACTTCTTGCTCTACGGCAGACAACGTAACTAGTTTAGCTGCGGCTGCTGGAAATCTTCAATCTGCTGTTTCTTGGGCAAACGGTGCTTGTTATGATGAAATCATGGTGGTTGCATCATCTGCTGCATTTTCTGCCGCAACACCTTCTGGAAATGGTTCGGCTTATACAGCAAATTCTGCAAGTTTTACAGATGGTTTAAACACCACTTTCGATGGAGGTAAAGTAGTTTATAAAGGAACAGGAACTGGAGTGACGGTAACATCTTTAACCAACGGAACTACATACAATATAAGAGTATTTACAAGAAAAGGCACCACTTGGAATGCCGGGGTTAATACAACAGTAACACCTATTTTAACCCAATATTTTTGGGATGCTGATGGTGCTACAACAGCCGCAACAGGTGGTACAGGAACATGGGATGCCTCTACAACTTCTAACTGGAGAAGTCCCAATGCAACTGGAACACTTGGAACTTGGAGTTTAAATACTACACCTAATGATGCTGTTTTTGCTGGAACTGCAGGAACTGTTTCAACAACAGGTACAATAACTTTTACTGCACCAAACTTTAATTTCAATACAACAGGTTATACATTAGCTAGTACAAGCACTAATACAGTAACACTCGCTGGTAATGTAGTTTTAGGAAGTAACGTCAATTTAAATTTATCTCCCAATGTTAACATAGTAACTCCAGCTAATGGTACTTTTAGCATAGGAGGAAATATTTCTGGTACTGGAACAGCAGGAATTACATTAAATGGTGCTCAATCAGCATCTTTAAATCTTGCTTCAAGAATTAATCTTTCTACTATAGGCGCTTCTATCAGCGTTCCAATTACGATTAGTTCTTCAGGTGGATCAGGCGGAGAACTTCTTGCTTCAATTGTAGGTACTTCAACAGGTACAAATTTAACATCAGCAGCTACAATTACGAATAATACTGGACTTACTGGTTTAAAAACTGGAATTGGTGCTACTTCAGGAAATGCAATTACATTAAATGGTGCAATTTCTGGAACATCTAACTTACAATTTGGTGCTGGTGGTTCTGGAGGAGCTGGAACAGTTACATTGAATGCCGCTAACACCTATACAGGTGCAACATTCTTTAACGCTTCAAACTCAGGAATAATAAGAAACGGAATTGCAAATGCACTTCCAAGCACTACCGATGTAACAATGGGTTATACTTCTGGTAATGGAGGTATTTGGGATTTAAATAGTTTCAACCAAACCATTGCGTCTTTAACAAGTGTTGTTGGTGGAGGTTCTATTACCAATCAAAATGCTGGAACAGGAACTTCAACTTTAACGGTTAATGGTTCATCTTCTCCTGCGGCATATTCATTACCTATAACAAATGGAACAACTGCATTTGTGGCTTTAACTAAGTCAGGTACTGGAACTTTAACTCTTGGCTCAACAACTAATTCTTACACGGGAGTTACAACAATTACCCAAGGTGAACTTCGATTAAATCCAACTGCAAACGCAACATTTGCTTCACAAGTAGTTTTAAATGGTGGAACTTTGGGTACAACAGGAATTACGGCAACAAGAACATGGACAAGTTCATCAACATTAAACTTAAATGCCAATTCTACTATTGCTTTAGGAACAGGTAACCACACGTTAACTTTTGCTGCAAGCAATGGTGTAACTTGGGCAGGAAGCACATTAACAATTACAGGTTGGACAGGAACCGCTGGTGTTTCAGGAACTGGTGGAAAAATATTTTTTGGTAATTCATCTGCTGGTTTAATTGCTGGGCAATTATCAAAAATCTCTTTTAGTGGATACCTTGGAGCTGCTACAATTCTTAGCACTGGTGAAATTGTTCCTTTACCTTCAACTTTACCTACACTTACTCCAAGTGTTGCAACTATTACTGGATTGAATTACACAGGAACTGGACCTTCAACTTCGCAATCTTTTACATTTACAGGATCTGACTTATCTGGGTTTCCAGATAATATTACTGTTACTGCTCCAACAAACTTTGAAGTTTCTACAAACAATAGTACATTCTTCGCTTCGGTAACATATCCGTATACAACTGCAACATTAGGAGCTCAAACCATCTATGTTCGTTTAAAAACAAGCTTACCAGCAACAAGCTACGGACCTTCCAATATTACCATTGCCGGTGGTGGTGCAACAACAGCGAATGTTGCTGTTTCAGGAACGGTTACAGCTGTAACACCAATAATTACCCCATCAACACTTAGTCTTACGGGTTATACATATATAGTGGGAAGTGGACCTTCTACTTCACAAGCGTTTACGTTTACGGGTGCTGACTTAACAGGTTTCCCATCGAACATTACCGTTACAGGTTCTACCAGTTACGAAGTTTCTACTAACAACAGTACGTTTACTGCTTCGGTAACCTATCCATATACAACAGCAACATTAAACACTCAAATTGTATATGTTCGTTTAAAGGCCGGTTTAAGTTCAGCAACTTATAACGAAAACATTACTATTTCGGGTGGTGGTATATCACCATCAATAACTGTTTCAAATACAGGTTCAGTAATTACGCCATTTAGTCTTGGAAATTTGGCTGCTGTAGTTGCTGCAGCAAGTGCAAATAATACAACAGCAAGTGTTATTGAAGTTGGAACAAGTGCATTTCAAGCTTCTCCAGTTAGTACTATTTTAGTTGATGGTACCGATGCGACCAATGGAATGCGTTTCTCTGGAAGTGCTACTTCTACATTATATGTAGCAAATAGCAACGATGGAACATTATTAACTTTTACGGGACATAATTCAATCGTTACAGGTTCAAATGCCAATACGCTTACTAATCGTGCGGTTATAACTTATAATAACAGCAAAACATTTAATAAAGCAACAAATTATACAGGTGGTTCAGGGAATCAAACACGTTGTGCAACTACATTAGATAATACAAACTGGTTCATTGGCGACCAAGGTGGTTTCTTTACTAATGGAGCTTCATTGCCTAGTCCTGCTGGAAACGTGCGTGGAGTTAAAGCATTTGGAGGTACTGTTTATGCACAAAGTTCTACTGTAGCTGTTGGAACTCTTTCGGCTGCAACAGGCGGAACACATACTTTATTGAGTGGTTTGTCAGCTTCAACAAGCAACCTTCAAGATTTCACCCTTGTAGCTTCTGGAAGCAATGGTGCTACTTACGATGTATTGTATTTGTTGTATACAACAAAAATTGATAAATACTCTTTGGTTGCAGGAAATTGGACTGCTAATGGTTCTTATGCATATGCAACTGGAGGATTTGGCTTAACTGCTAAAAACATTGGAATTGGTTCTGAATTATATCTATCGACAGGAACTGGAGCGGCTGTAGCTAACTCCATTGTTAAGTTAACAGATAACGCTGGGTTTAATACTGCAATTAATATAACTACGGCAAGCAATTTAACATTGTTTACTGCTGCAGCAGGATCAATCATTAAAGGTTTGGCTTTTGCTCCAATATCGGCAACGGCTCCAAACATTGCAATTAATGCTTCTCCATTAAATGGCTTTACGTATGTTGTTGGGTCAGGTCCTTCGGCAGAACAAACATTTACTGTTTCTGGAACTAATTTAGGTGCTAATCCGATTGCATTGAACGTAGCTTCTGATTATGAAATCTGTTTAACATCCGGAGGAACATTTGTTAATACACTTTCTTTAACGCCAATAGCTGGTTCGGTTGCAAGCACAACGGTTTATGTACGTTTAAAAAATGGCATTCCAGCTGGAAATTATAGCAACCGTTTAATTACACTAAGCACAGCAAATGCTTATAGCAGATACGTTATTTTAAATGGGTCTTTATTACCGAATGTTAACGTGAGTGTTTCTGCTGCTAGCGGAACTGAAGTTGGAACAACATCCATTACAGTAACGGCAACTGCAACAAGTGCATTAGCGACTGATGAAACTGTAGATGTAACATTAACTGGAACATCTGTTTCTGCTGGAGATTATACCATTGGCGATGGAGATGCAGTGTTGCCTGGCAATCAAATTAAAATTTTAGCAGGATCTACAACAGGTTCAATATCATTTACTATTGTTGATGACAACCTGAATGAAGGAACAGAAACAGCTTCAGTTAATATCACCAATCCATCAGCTGGATTGTTTATAGGTGCAACAAGTTCACAAAACGTTAGCATTACTGATAATGATGATGCGGTAATTTTACCTACCATTGATGTAGCAAGTACGACAACTGACTTCAATGAACTTATCACTTTAGGAACATCATCCGAAGTTTCGAGAGGTGCTTATTACTTAGAAACTGGAACTAATCAAAACTTAGTATACTCAACTGGAGATGGTTCACTTTCAACTGGAGATACATATGCATTTGGAT
>JBIPLZ010000012.1:0-15142 GCA_044369395.1 Flavobacteriales bacterium
TAATCGAATTTAACGGCATTCCTGATAAAGGTAAAACCGCTTACTTTCATGATTCAAATTGAATAATGCCAGTATAGTTTTCGGGTGTAATTTGCTTCAATTCTGCTTTTATTATGTCACTTATTTGAAGCTCTTCAATAAAGCGATGTATCTCAGGTAATCCAATGCGATTATTCCCACGCGTTAAACCCTTTAATGCTTCATATGGCTCAGGATATCCTTCTCTGCGTAAGATGGTCTGAATTGCTTCTGCAATAACAACCGTGTGATTTTTTAAATCGGCACTCAGTGCATTTTCATTCAGTGTCAATTTGCCCAATCCTTTATGAATAGACTGAAATGCAATAAGGCAATGCGCAAATGGAACACCGATATTTCTCAAAACAGTTGAGTCGCTTAAATCACGTTGTAGTCTTGAAATAGGTAATTTTTGTGCAAAATGATCAAGCAAAGCATTGGCTAAACCAAGATTTCCTTCTGCATTTTCGAAATCAATTGGATTCACTTTGTGTGGCATAGCCGAAGAACCTGTTTCACCGGCATTAACTCGCTGTCCAAAATAATCCATCGATATATACATCCACACATCACGACAAAAATCGATGAGGATAGTATTGATGCGCATCATGTTTTGGCAATAGGCTGCAAGATGATCATAGTGTTCTATTTGGGTAGTGGTTTTACTTCGAAAAAGACCAATGGAAGAAATAAACTCATTCGCAAATAAAATCCAATCAGTTTTTGGGAACGCAACATTATGAGCATTGAAATTACCTGTGGCACCACCAAATTTAGAGGCCCAAACGGTTTTATTTAATTGATCAATCTGAATCTGTAATCGTTCGGCAAATACATACAATTCTTTACCGACAGTAGTTGGCGAAGCTGCTTGTCCATGTGTTCGTGCGAGCATGGGAATGGATTTCCACTCAATAGCCATTTGTTTGATAGACTCGCAAATGGCAGTTATTCCCGGAAGTAAAGTCTCCTCGGAAGCTTCTTTCATTGACAAAGGGATTGCGGTGTTATTTATATCCTGAGATGTCAATCCGAAATGAACCCACTCCTTAATTTCGGACATTCCAAATTCATCAAGTTTCTCTTTAATGAAATACTCTACTGCTTTTATATCATGATTCGTACGAAGTTCTATCTGTTTAATATTCTGGGCATTTTCGATGGTAAAATCTTGGTATAATGCACGTAATTGATTATGATTATTGCTACTCAATGGAAGCAGATTAGGCAAACCAGTATTAGACAATGCGATAAGATATTCTACTTCAATTCGAACACGAAAACGGAATAAAGCGTACTCCGAAAAGTAACTTCTCAACACCTGAGTTTGCTTTACATAGCGACCATCAATAGGCGATAAAGCTTCCAAAAAATTAGTCATAATACGATTCTAATTTGCAAAGAAAAGGGAAATGCTGATTGAATGTTTGATTTTTTTTAATAGAAAAAGCCCGATGAAATCCACCGGGCTTGTATTTTATTCAATTGATTCTTGATTATTTATTTAAGACATCAGCCATTGTTTTACCAATAACTGCGGGAGAATCAACTACATGAATTCCACATTCAGCCATGATGCGCATTTTGGCTGCTGCAGTGTCATCTGCGCCACCAACAATTGCACCCGCATGACCCATACGACGTCCTGGAGGTGCCGTTTGTCCTGCGATAAATCCAACCACTGGCTTGGTTCCGTTCTTCTGAATCCAACGTGCAGCTTCAGCTTCAAGATTTCCACCAATCTCACCAATCATAACAATTCCTTCTGTTTCTGGGTCTGCCATCAACATTTGAACAGCTTCGAGTGTAGTAGTTCCAATAATTGGATCTCCACCAATTCCGATTGCTGTTGAAATTCCCATTCCTGCTTTCACAACCTGATCGGCTGCTTCGTAGGTTAATGTTCCTGATTTGGATACAATTCCAATCTTTCCCTTTTTGAAAACAAAACCTGGCATGATACCCACTTTCGCTTCTTCTGGAGTAATTACTCCCGGGCAGTTAGGACCTATTAAACGACAATTTTTACCATTTAAATATTCCTTCGCCACAATCATATCCTTAACCGGAATTCCTTCTGTGATACAAACAATCACTTTTATACCAGCATCAGCTGCTTCCATAATGGCATCCGCTGCAAAAGCTGGAGGCACAAATATGATAGAAACATCCGCACCCGCTTTCTCAACTGCTTCGGCTACTGTATTGAAAACTGGCTTATCGAGATGTGTGCTACCTCCTTTACCCGGAGTAACGCCACCAACGACTTGCGTGCCGTAATCAATCATTTGTCCGGCATGAAAAGTACCTTCACTTCCGGTAAATCCTTGTACAATTATTTTACTGTTTTTATTGACTAGAACGCTCATAGGTATCTTCAAAAATTCGGTGCAAACCTACAAAAAAAGAAAGCAAATGCACCATAAAAATGAATCTTATTTTTAAATTTTAAAGAGATTGAAATTGGACTATTGGAGAATGAAAAGCATCTTGAAATTGACTGAAAATGAACTCATTTGAATCGCACTTATGTAAAACTTTACGAATTTTATTTTAAAATCGAGATTCACCAACAAATAATTGACAAAGCGTTTGAGATTGAAAACCGGTTTATTTGATGAACTTTGCTAATCAGATTTATCGAGTTTGAGTGCTTATTATGGAAGGTTCTAAAAATAACAAAACGGACAAAACGAATTTCGACTTGGTAGTTATAGGTGGAGGCGCAGCTGGTTTTTTCGCGGCACTTCGAACCTTGGAGTTAAAAACGAAAGCACGTGTTCTACTCATCGAAAAATCATCAAAATTGCTTGCCAAAGTGAAAGTTTCGGGAGGGGGGCGCTGCAATGTCACTCATAACTTATTCGACAAAAAAGAATTCTCGAAACGCTATCCTCGCGGTGAAAAACACGTCTTTCGTTTGTTGCACCATTTTGGTCCGGAAGAAACAATTGAATGGTTTCAAAATCGAGGAGTAGCAATAAAAGCAGAAGACGATGGACGTATGTTTCCTGTTTCGGATTCTTCTCAAAGTATCATCGATTGTTTAATGAAGGATGCAGAAGATAAAGGACTAAAAATTTCTATGAATGAAAGCGTTGATAAGATTACACCAACTGAAATAGGCTTTAACTTATTGACCGATAAACAAACTTTATCGTGCAACAATTTGCTTATTGCAAGTGGCGGCCATCCAAAAACGGAGGGTTTTCATTGGCTTCAGGAATTGGGATGTGAAATTATTCCACCTGTACCCAGTTTGTTTACATTCAATATTCCCAATCATCCTTTGAGCGATTTAATGGGACTTGCGGCAATAGTTCGAGTTCGGATTGAAGGAACAAAACTCGAAGAAATTGGTCCGATGTTAATTACCCATTGGGGATTTAGCGGACCTGCAATATTACGCTGTTCAGCATGGGGAGCAAGAGAATTGGAAGAAAAAGGATACAAGGCAACAATCCGCATTCATTGGCTTCCGGAATTGAATGAAGAAGAAGTTCGCGAATGGTTGGGGCGATTGAGAATTTCATCTGCAAAAAAGCATGTCCACACCCGTGTTTTTGATGCTCTACCTGCACGATTATGGGAAGCTTTATGCAGAAGAGCTGGAATTTCAGATGAAATGAAATGGGCAGATTTATCTTCCAAAGCATTCAATTCGCTTATAACAACCTTGTGTGCCGATGCCTATTCCATGCAAGGAAAAACCACATTCAAAGAAGAGTTTGTAACCTGCGGCGGAGTTTCTTTGAAAGAAATTGATTCACAAACTTGTATGTCGCGAAGAATACCCGGATTATTTTTTGCCGGAGAAGTATTGGACGTCGACGGAATTACCGGTGGATTCAATTTTCAACATGCTTGGGCAAGTGGTTTTGTTGCTGGGTCGGCTGTTGCGAATCGGATTTGACCTTTGATGATTTTAAAAAATTAGCTCGTTACCAAATCTTCAATCAGGTGATGTTTTAAAAATAAATCTTATTCAAATGATCGCTATTTGCGAATTTCAATAAACCTTAAATATGCCTCAGGTGTCATAATTGACAAGCTACTTGCTTTGTAATCTTTGATGTTTCGGGTTACAATAATGTTAATATCATTTTCGAATTGAGCAGAGAAATTCTGAATTGCATCTTCAAAATCCTTGAAATCGGAATTTAATGCATCCAACAAAGATTCCTTATTTACAGTGGAAATATCAACGATTCTCATTAACATTTTTAAGCTTTCGACAACTTTCTCGTGTCTGGCTGTTTTCCTTAATAAGTAATATACATTACTCACTGTAACAGGTGTTATAAAACCCCAAACAAGCCTTTTTTGACACAAATTAAAAATGCTTGTAGCTTGATTTGAAAATGGCTTTCTATCGAAAAAGAAATCAAGAATTACATCCGTATCAATTAAAATCTTATTCATTATCATAAATACTTTTCAGAAAGCCGGTTTGAAAGTTCTTTTTTATAATCAAAATCATTTGGCATTTTGAAAGATCCTCTTAATGATTTAAGCATCGGACTTATCTCTTCTTCATTTACTTCTGTCTCGTTTGTCAAGGCTTTCAAATAAGTCGCAATTAAGTCCGAAAGACTTCGCTCTCTTTCTCGTGCATATTTTTTAGCTTTATCAATAATCGATTGCTCTATCGTAAGCGTTAACTTGGTATTCATGCTATTTCGTATTTACTACGAAGGTAAAAAATCAATCAATACACACGTGTAATAAAAATATATTGAACACGTGTGAATGTGTTAAATATATGATATTAAACTCATTGAATATTTACTTATTTGAATTGTACATTGAAGAAGTTAACCTTAAATCCTACAATTGATAGAATAAATTATACGCCAGCTTCAATTAAACGCCAATTGCATTAATCTTCTTCACTAATATCTGAGCCATTTTCAAGTTCGATTCGTGTGTCCAACCAGCGATATGTGGAGTTAAAACGGTTTTATCACTTTCAATTAATGCTTTAAGTGGAGCTGGAATTTCGTCGAGTTGCTCAAACGAAAGTGTTTCAAATTCCATCACATCCAATGCTGCTCCCAAAACTTTACCACTTTCTATGGCATCAACCAAATCGGCGGTATTCAAACATTTTCCGCGCGATGTATTCAACACGTAGATGTTTTTATGAAAGCGATTCAGCAATTCGGTATTGACCAAATAGCAGGTTTCATCATTAAGTGGAACGTGCAAACTAACAATATCAGCTTCCTCGAAAACCTTTTCCATTGTTGACTCTTCGACATATTCGTTGCCATAACCAATTTTATATGGATCCACAACCAAAATCTTCACATCGAATCCACGTAAACGTTTCGCAAAGGTGCTTCCCGTATGTCCATAACCGATAATGGCAATGGTTTTTCCAGTTAGTTCAACTCCGCGATTTTCTTCACGTTTCCAAATACCTTCTCGTACTTCACGGTCTGCCCTCATCAAATTATTAAATAAGGCAAGCAGCATCCCCAAGGCTTGTTCGGCAACGGCATTGCAATTTCCTTCGGGTGCATTTAAACAGGCTATTCCCAGGGATTCGGCATATTCTTGATCAATGTTTTCCATGCCCGCTCCTACCCGAGCAATAAATTTCAAATTATTAGTAGCATCCAACATCTCTTTATCAAAACGAAAACGGCTTCGAATCACAACTCCATCAAATTGATGCATGATTTCCAAAGCCAGTTTGCGGTCGAGTTGCTCATGATAAACACATGTGTGACCTGAATTCGTCAATGCCTGTTCTAAAAATGGATGTGCCGTATCGGCAAACAAAATGTTCATGGTGTAAACATAAGCATCTGAAATTTGAAATGAAACAATCCATGAAAACTCTGAATCAAGAAACCAAATGTTCTTGCTGCATTTCTATCTTTGCACAAATTCAATGTGATGCGTAAAAAGATTGTCGCCGGTAACTGGAAAATGAATACCAATTTGCAAGAAGCTCTTGCATTGGCCTCAGAACTAAAGAAACACAGAAGCACGGACTCCGCCAAAATGATGGTTGTTTGTCCACCGTTTCCTTGGATTTTTCCGGTGAAAGAGACACTTAACGGTTCTGATATTTTCGTAGGTGCTCAAAATTGTTCCGACAAAGAACAAGGTGCTTTTACGGGCGAGGTGTCTGCAAATATGCTTGCTTCTGCAGGTGTTTCACATGTCATTCTTGGACACAGTGAACGTCGCGCATTGTTTGGTGAAATAGACGAACAAATAGCATTAAAAATTCAAGCTGCTTTATCGAAAGGACTTCAGGTCATTTTTTGCTGTGGAGAAACTTTGGAAGAACGCAATGCCGGAAATTTAGAAAACATTTTAAAGACTCAGATTGAAGTTGCATTGAGCCCTCTGAGTTCAGAAGATGTATCCAACATTGTGATTGCTTACGAGCCGGTTTGGGCCATTGGAACCGGAGTAACTGCTTCACCTGATCAAGCGCAAGAAGTCCATGCTTTTATTCGTGCTTTTATTGCCCAGATTTTCACAGAAGAAATTGCCAATCACATGTCTATTTTGTACGGAGGTAGTTGCAATGCACAAAACGCTTCTACGCTCTTTTCGCAAAACGATATTGATGGTGGATTGATTGGTGGTGCTGCATTAAAATCGGCCGATTTCATTGCCATATTCGAAGCATTATGAGCGCCGTTTACTTTGAGTTTCAATTCCTGACGGAAAAAGATCGTCAGACAAAAGACATACTGATTTCTGGATTGTCGGACATTGGTTTTGAAAGTTTCATGGACGATGAAACCGGATTTTTGGGATATGTTCAAGAAACCGAATTCAATCAAGGAACTTTCGATGAACTACTATCCACTTTTCAACATCCAATCAATTTCAAACAAAACCGCATTGAACCACAAAATTGGAACGCTGTCTGGGAAGCACAATTTGACCCGATTCGCATCAATGAACACTGTGTTATTCGAGCGCCTTTTCATCCTGCATTTGAGGATGGAAGTATTGAGTTGATAATTGAACCCAAAATGTCGTTTGGAACCGGTCACCATGCCACTACCCGATTAATGAGTAAGGCATTGATGAAGATGCCCGTAGCTGGCAAAAAAGTGATGGATATGGGATGTGGAACGGGCGTTTTAGGGATCTTAGCTGCTAAGCTTCAGGCATTCGAAGTAAAAGGAATTGACATTGAAGAATGGGCTGTTGAGAATGCCATTGAAAATGCCGAACGTAACAGCGTGCAAATGCACATTGCTTTAGGTGGTGCCGAACGTTTAATTGAAAATGAATTGTTCGATATTTTTCTTGCCAATATCAACCGCAATATACTCATGCAAGACATGGATTTCTATATCCAATCGATGAAGAAAGGCGCTGCCTTGTTATTAAGTGGCTTTCTTGAACCCGACGTTTCGGCAATTAAGGAAACTTGCCTAACAAAAGGATTGACATTTTCTGAAGAACATGCCGAGGATACTTGGAGATGTTTGGTTTTCTTCAAGTAATTTGAACAGAATCCGTTTTTGGTAGTTTAATTTAGCAAGAAAATAATCAGTTATTGTTAATTTGACAATTACTGAACTATCTTCGCCACTCAAATAAAATCTATGAAGTCATTTCTTCTTGCCCTAAGTGTGTTTTTATGCACTCAATTATCCGCTTTCAATGTTACTTTTCGCTTAAACATGAACGGACTTTCAGGTTTTACGAGACCTGAAGTGAATGGAACGTTCAACGGATGGTGTGGAAACTGCAACGCAATGACCGATAGCAATGCAGATGGTATTTGGGAAACTACTATTTCATTAAATGCAGGATCGTATGAATACAAATTCTCATTTGACAGCTGGACAGGGGAAGAAGATTTATCAGCAGCTGGAAGTTGTGCAATAACTACAGGAACATTTAGCAACAGAACTTTAGCCGTTCAATCGGATATGGTTTTAAACATTGCATGTTGGGGATTATGTAACGATTGTTTGCCTCAAAATGCTGACACTTGGTCGATGGTTTGGTCTGATGAGTTTGATGGCAATGCTTTAAATGAACAAATTTGGGCTTATAATATTGGGACTGGAATAGGTGGCTGGGGAAACAACGAACTTCAGTACTATACCAACAATCCGAACAACATAGAGGTTAGTAATGGAAGTTTGAAGATTACGGCTCGTCAAGAAAATTTCAATGGAAGTAATTATACCTCATCTCGAATTATTACTAATAATTTGATGGAGTTTAAATACGGCAAGATTGAATCGCGCATTAAAGTTCCTATTGGACAAGGATTATGGCCGGCGTTCTGGATGTTGGGCGCAAACTTTGAAACGGCAAGTTGGCCTCAATGTGGCGAGATTGACATTATGGAGCACATCAACAACGAAAGTGTAACCAACGGAACTGTTCATTGGAACAACAATACAGGCCATTCATACAAAGGCAGTGCGGTTCCTTTCGATGAGAATGACTTTCATGTATATGCCGCAATTTGGGATTCAACGAGTGTGACATTTGAATTAGATGGTCATTCTTACTTTAGATTTCCATTCTTAGAAAGTAATAACACGGAAGCTATTTTCCGTAAAGAGTTTTTTCTATTATTGAATGTTGCTGTAGGTGGAAATTGGCCAGGGAATCCAGATGGCAGTGCAACATTTCCAGCAAGTATGGAAGTAGATTATATTCGAATTTATAACAATGATGCAACAGGTATTTCTGAAGATATTGAAATCCCTTCAACGTATATTTATCCTAATCCATTTGATGATCAATTCACCATTTCTAATTTGCTTGATGAAACCACTTGGGATGTTCGTATTACAAATTGCCTAGGACAAATCGTTGCTCAACAAAAAGTAACGAGCTCAAATTCTTCAATTGATTCTAAAAACTGGAATGCTGGAATCTACTTTGTGAATTTAGTTTCAAGAGAAAACGAGCAAATTAATCTCAAGGTGATTAAGAAATAGGATCTATCGTGATTTAATCACTACTCTTTTTGTGATTGAAATAGCCATGATTTTCTACATTGTTGGTGAAGAAATTAATAAACAGTACTACGAAGGTTAAGAATATTAAAGACTGACTGCACACAAGCAATTTTCCGATTCCTGTAGTTGGATATAATTCACCATAGCCAATGGTTGAAAGTGTTGTCATACTGAAATAAATGGAATCGTACCAATTACTTAGTGGATGATTTAAGTAATTGCCACATGCATAAATAAAAGCATAGGTGAAAGAGATTTCGAGGTAATTAAAAAACAGCATTAATATCGATCGCCTATAGGAATTGGGGCGAGCAAATAAATCGGATGCAAAGATGAGCGTTGGCACATACAGCAATGTTTCAATTAATAAATAAATAACGAGTATTTGTGCAATGGAAGTAGAAATCCAATGACTATATAAGAGCGTTAAAGGAAAAACAACTTTGAAAATAATGTATACGTCCATTGCAACATCTTGTGCATTATATCCTTTTTTCCAAAATAGCTGTTTGATGTAAATACCCGGAAAAAAAAACTGAGAGATCGCTAAAAACAAACGCAAGATTTTTTCCACGCCCACATCATCGTGATGTGTATTATTCCAAATCCCATGAATATTCTGAATACGTTTGGCCAAAACACCAATTGAATCAACCTTATTTTTGTCATTAAATACAATTTTCTTCAACGAATTTTTCATGCTTTCATCAATGAAAAGTATTTTATGAGATATCGCTTTAGGAAATAGAATTGATTGATGATTGAATTATTTCACTCATTGAAAATGAACATATAGTCAACTAAAATAATCATCCCCCAAAAAGCAATTATTACCGTATGAACTTGGCAAATAACAAACCTGCACAAATCCCTTCAATTAATATTCCTACAGTCCAGCTGATTATCATAATTAAGGAAACTTGAAAACTTGTATACGAAATCAACATACCCGGCAAGGAGATGAAACAATAAATTAATCCGAAATTTGCACCGCGCTCCCAATAATTTATTTGAGTAAATAACGTCTTGGTTTTGGTCCAAATCCAAGCTAGTATTATTCCGCTTAAAAAAGGTTGCAAGTACATTCCTGACATAATGGGATCTGACCATGGACGAAATATTTTTTCATTCCCATATTCATCAACCAAAGAAGGAACAAGCAGCTGAAATACTTGTCCGCTAATCATTCCAACAATTAAAATTATTGATCCGGCAAACAATCCGTTAATGAGTATTTTTCTCATAATTAAAAATATAATTGAGTGAATAACTTCTTTGATTTATGAATTAATCTTATGGTAAATCAATTCTTTCGACACGTATTTTTAATCGAATAAATTGGATTTATCAATCATCTTAATGAGAATAAAATCATTAAAATGATTCAACCTTATTTATTTTCCAGCATGGAAATATCTCCATCACTTAAGCCCAATTCGCGCGATTTTAGAACACGTCTCATCAACTTTCCACATTTTGTTTTGGGAAGAGAATCAACAAAACTAATTTCCTTTGGAGCTATGGAGTATCCGATTATTTTTCGGGCAAAACCCATAATATCCAACTTCATTTCTTCATCTTTATTATTGTTCGGTTTCAGTACGACAAATGCTTTAACAAACTCACCAACAAGCGCATCCGGTTTGCCTATAACAGCGATATCTTCAATGGCAGGATGTTTCATAAGTTGGCTTTCCACTTCCAACGGCCCTATCATGTGCCCCGTTGTTTTGATGATATCTTCTTCCCTACCTATATACCAGTAATAACCGTCCTCATCTTTTTTAGCTAGATCACCGGTGATATACCATTCATCTCGAAAAGCATTGGTGTATAATTCATCGTCACCTAAATACTTTGTAAAAATGGAAGGAATATTCTTTTTCAATACCAAAAACCCTTTCACATTGGGCTGTGTAACGATGTTAATTTCTCCATCCGAAATCATAGCGATGGCCGCTTCAACACCGGGTAAAGGCTTGCCCATGGAACCCGGTTTTACTTTCACCGAACTATAATTGGCAATCATGATTCCTCCCGTTTCTGTTTGCCACCAATTATCGAGAATGGGCAAACCGAGCTTCTTCTCACCCCATTCAAAAACATTTGCATACAATGGAGATCCAACACTTAAAACCAAACGCAAATTATCAAGGTTGTATTTAGCAGATGGATTAATCCTGTTTTGCATCAATTGATTTATGTTCGTTGGTGAAGAATACCAAACACTTACTTTTTGTTTCTCTAATATTTCATAACAGCGTAAAGCATCAAATTCAACTTCGTCAAATATTATAGTCACTCCATTCATTAATGGAGATACAATACCATAAGCTGTTCCAGCAGTCCAACCAGGATCTGAACTACACCAGAAAACATCTCCTGGACGTAAATCAAGTACCATTTTCCCGGTATAATATTGGGTTAATGCAGCAGCATGTGAATGTAAAACCGCTTTGGGTTTCCCTGAAGTTCCGTCAGTAAAATGTAAAAAAGCCGCGTCGCTTTCTTTTGTTGGCAAAATTTCAAAATCTTCGAGCGCATTTTTCATCAACAAGGAAAAAGACAATACTTTTTCAGAAATGTTTTTCGATATATCAATAATTATAACATATTGAAGTTCAGGCATAAGATGCATCTGACGTTCAATATTTTTCTCAAATAATTCATTTGTTGTAATAAGCACCTTTGCATTTCCTTGGGTTAAAAAACTTAAAACAGAATCAAATTCCAAATCCGAAAAAAGTGGGCAAAATACCGCGCTCTTTTTCAATGTGCCCAAAGCTGCGATATACAATTGGGGAATTCTGCCTGTATGCGTAAAAACAAAATCCCCTTTTTTCACACCCAAATTACTTAAAACATTGGCAAATTGAGAACTTAACCTTTTCAAATCGAGGTACGTGTAATTATCTGTGGTCATATCTTGATGAGTCCAACGCAATGCAACACTGTTTTTCAGAGGTCCTTCAGCATGCCGATCAACTGCTTCATGAGCAATGTTAAAGCCATTATTATTGGGCAATCCAGATAACTCAGCGCGAACATTATTCCATTGGAATGTTTCGAATAATTTGGTGTAATTTCCCAAATTAGGTTTAATTGAAGTAAGCAGTTTAGTAGGCATTTTTAATAGATTTTTGGTGAATTACGATCAGCATATATTTCATTTAATAAATAGGCAACTTCATCATCATTCACCTGCACAAAATCGTTGTAAAACTGGGAAATTGAAATAAAAATATCGGGGGTAAACAAGCAGATTACTTCGTCTACTTTTCGTTTTATTTTCTCAACTGCCTCTTCCGAAGCAACTGGAATTGCAACAATAATTTTCTTTGGATGACGACGAGTAACTAAGTCTATAGAAGCCAACATGGTATTTCCTGTTGCCACACCATCATCAATAATTATTACAGTTTTATTTTCAAGATTGATTGGATTACGGCTTCCCATAAACTTCTTATACCGCTCTTTCAATAAACGTCTAATACGGATGGTTTCTTTTTCTAAATAAATCTCCTCCATGTGAAATCTTGGATCAATAACACGACCTTCAAGACTCACAGAACCAACGGCTAAATCTGAATTTAAAGGATGTCCGATTTTTTTGGTTAATAACACATCGAGCGGTAAGTTTAATTCTCTGGCAATAGCATAAGCCATTGGAACACCCCCTCGCGGAATGGATAATACAACAGCGTCTTCCGTTGCGTATTTTCGAAGAAGAGGAAGCAATTTCTTGGATGCTTCATAACGGTTTGAGAAAATCATAGTGTTTGAATTTAGAGGGTTTATGATAAATATTTTTTGAACCAAGCGGCGGCATAACGAGCAACTTCTTCAAGCTTTCCTTCTTCTTCAAAAAGGTGGCTTGCACCATCTAAAATGATGAGTTTGCGAATGCAACATAAGTGATTAAAAGACGCTTGATTTATAAGCAATACAGGAGAATCCAGATTACCTACTAATAACAATGTTGGAGCATGAACAAATGCTAAATCCTGCATGACCAAATCGGGTCTGCCGCCACGAACTACAATTGCACCAACGAGCTTATCAAGCTTTCGTGCTGCTTTAAATGCGGATGCTGCGCCCGTACTCGCACCAAAATATCCAATAGAAAATTCGGATGTTTCGTCCCATTGATGAACATATTCCGTAACAGCTATTAATCGATCAGTTAGCAATTGAATATCAAAACAACTTTCATACAATGAAACTTCGTCTTCGGTGAGTAAATCAATTAATAATGTTGCAAACCCAAAGCGATTCATTGCATCGGAAATAAAACTATTTCTTGGGCTAAAACGGCTATTTCCACTACCGTGAGAGAATAGTATAATTGAATGAGCATTATCTGGAATAAACAAATCCCCTTTCAATTGTATATCCCCAAAGGGTATGGATAATTCTGTAGCGATAGATATCATAAATCTCAAAATAGTAAAGCAAATCTATAATTGCACCAATTGCTTTTTTATGATATTATCTATCTTAAAACATGATTTTAATCATTGATAAGTTAATTAAACGCACCTATCTTCGACATGCTCTATAATGATATAACTAACATTATATTAATGCATTATAATCCAATTAAACTATTTAATATACCTATTACGATATTTTTTCTGAATGACAATAAAAACAAATTAAATTATAATTAATTATTCTTTGTTTCAATTTTTCACATGTAAAACAAATAAAATTCTATGCTATGTTTAAGAAAATAGTTGCCAAATACGTTGCATGCATCACGGCGTTTGATGCACTATTATTATCGTCATTATCTGGTTTTGATATGATTCCTTTTACTTGGAGTAATTATACATTAACCGAAAAAACGAATGCCATTTTAATTGTTTCACAGTGCATTATATCAATTGTTCTAATATGGTATGCTTGGTTTAAAAGTAATTTGAGAATAGTACGATAATGAATTATTGACAATCCATTTTAATTTGAAATATTCTTTAAATAATCCCATAAAAAGTAAATAAAAACCCAAAAAATGAATCCAACATATATACTACCATTTTCAGAAATTGGTATGAAAGACTTATCCATAGTAGGAGGAAAAAATGCATCATTGGGAGAAATGTATAATAAACTTCGTAGTAAAAACATTGACATTCCCAATGGTTTTGCCATTACCGCTGAATCATTTCGATATTTCTGCAAGGAAAATAAAATAGAAAACAAACTGCAGAATTTAATGCATTCTTTGAATTATAAAACATTTGAAAATCTAGAAGAAATAGGTAAAAAAGTAAGAGGAATAATAAGTTCAAGCATAATTCCTTCGCTCATTGAGGATGAGATAAAAGAAGCATACAAACAATTATGTTTGAAAGAATCAATCCCCACAATGCAAGTTGCGGTTCGAAGTAGTGCAACATCCGAAGACCTTCCTGAGGCAAGTTTTGCAGGAAGTATGGATTCATATTTAAATATTCAGGGCGAAAAACAATTAATGGAAGCGGTTAAATTATGTTATGCATCATTGTATACAAATCGTGCAATTAAGTACCGATTTGATATGGGTTTTGAAAAACAAGAAATTGCCATCAGTGTTGGTGTGCAGCAATTAGTACGTAGCGATATAAGTTCTTCTGGAGTTGCATTTACGATTGATCCAGATTCAGGATTTGAAAATGCGATTATTATTAATGGAAGTTGGGGATTAGGAGAAAACATTGTGAAAGGCCGCGTAACTCCGGATGAATGGATGGTATTTAAACCCACATTGAATCAAGAAATCTACAATCCAATTCTTAAAAAATACTGCGGAGAAAAAGAATATACATTGGTTTTTGAAAGTAAAAAAGGTATCCGAAGTGCAGCCGAAACAATCGTCAATAAAGCAACATCGCCTAAAAAGAAATCTGCTTTTTCATTAAATGATTTGGAGGTTATTCAATTAGCTCGATGGTGTGAGACGATTGCTCAACTTTATAACAAACCCATGGATATTGAATGGGCGAAAGATGGTTTAACTGAGGAACTTTATATTGTACAAGCACGTCCAGAAACGGTTAAAACTCGATTGAAAACCACGATTCATCAAGTATATACTTTAAAAGAAAAAAGCGAAGTGCTTTGTAAAGGAAATGGTTTAGGTGATAGAATTGCAAGTGGGAAAGCTCGAATTATTG
>JBIPLZ010000209.1:0-4544 GCA_044369395.1 Flavobacteriales bacterium
ATCACATACAAAAGGAGGCCATTTATAGCATACTTCTGTTTCCATTCCATCCGAATTTCTCGGAGCAATAGTTGGCGAATTTCGTTTAATGTATGCATTTTAAATGGTAAATGTTTCCCCTTTTACAGGAATATCAACATGTTTAAAGCCTGCTTGAATGAGTTTAATTTGATACGCTTGTTGGGAGGCTAATTCACCATGAACAACAAAAACGCGTTTTACTTTTTCGGCATTTTGGCAGCTCAACACGTGTAACATTTCTTCGTAATCACCATGAGCACTGAACGCCCCCATTACCTCAACTGTGGCTTTTACTGCATGCAATTCTCCAAAAATCCTCACTTCATCATCGCCTCTTGCTAAACGTGCTCCAAGCGATTCTGCTTCGCAATGACCAACAATCAAAATGGTATTATCGGGATTACTCACATTGTTTGCAATATGGTGTTTTATACGACCAGCTTCTGCCATGCCAGATGCTGAAATAATGATGCAGGGCTCTTTCAAAGCATTGAGCTTTTTACTTTGCTCAGCCTCTCGTAAATAGGTTAACTTGTTAAATCCAAACGGATCGGGATCGTTTTGCATGTATTCAAGCACCGAATCGTTGAAACATTCGGGATGATTTCGAATGATCTCCGTAGCATTAGTCGAAAGTGGACTGTCAACAAATACTTTAATTCGTGGAAGTCGCCCCTGATTTTCAAGGGTGTCTAATGCATAAACAATTTCCTGCGTTCTTCCCACACTGAATGCTGGAATGATCAACTTCCCTCGTTTTATCACACAGGTTTCAACCACCAATGTTAGAAGTTCTTCCAAGGTTTGAGAATCTTCGGTATGTAATCTATCGCCGTATGTCGATTCTGCAATGAGAATGTCGCATTGCGGAAATGCTTGAGGCGAACGAATAATCTTCGGACTTAATCGACCTAAATCGCCAGTAAAAGCAATCTTATGCCAATAATGATCTTCGAAGACTTGCAAATTCACAACGGCAGAACCTAAGATATGTCCGGCATCGGTAAATTTAAGTTTGAGATCTTCAGCTATTTCAATTTCCTCATTGTAATCAACTGGTACGAACTGCTTCAAACAAACTTTAGCATCATCAACAGAATACAATGGCTTAAGCTGCTCTTTTCCTTGCGCAACTCGGCGTTTGTTGATAAAACGCACATCACTTTCCTGAATCCTTGCCGAATCTTCGAGCATAATCGAACAAAGATCTTTGGTGGCCGAAGTGCAATAAATAGGGCCTTTAAAGCCGTCTTTTACCAATTTAGGAATCAAACCTGAATGATCGATATGAGCATGTGAAAGGATGAGGTAATTGATACTGGCTGGATCAAAGCCGAAATGCCTGTTCCATTCATCACTATCTTGCCCATGTCCTTGAAACATGCCGCAATCGAGCAATACGTGTTTGCCTTTTCCAAAACTAATTAAATGCTTGCTCCCGGTAACCGTTCGGGCTGCTCCAAAGAAAGATATATTCATCGAATCAAACGTACAAAAAAGGACGGAGTAATTTCGAGCGATTTCATTTACTTTGCAATCTTGAAAAAATATATGAAGCTCGACATATTAGCCTTTGGCGCACACCCCGACGATATTGAAATTAGTGTTGGAGGAATGATAATTTCAGAGGTAAAGCAAGGTAAAAAAGTGGGGCTCATTGATATGACCCGCGGAGAACTTGGCACACGAGGTACGCCTGACATTAGAGATGTTGAAGCAATGAATGCGGCTAAATTGATGGGAGTTGATGTTCGTGAAAATTTGGGGATGGAAGACGGATTGTTCTATTTGAGCAACGAAAACAAATTCAAGGTGATAGATGTAATTCGCAGATATCAGCCTGACATTGTTATTACCAATGCTCCTCATGATCGGCATCCAGATCATGGTAGAGCTGCAGCATTGGTTGTAGAAGCCGCATTTTTATCGGGATTATATAAACTACAAGCACCCGGAGTTCATGAAGAAGCTTGGCGCCCTCGTGTGGTATACCAGTATATGCAATTTGTTCAACACACGCCCGATTTCATTTATGATATATCGGATGTGATTGAAGAAAAAATTGCTTGCGTGAAAGCTCATACATCCCAATTCTTCAACCCAGAATCACCAGAACCTGCAACACTCATTTCATCTGAACATTTTTTCAAGAACATGAAATACAGAGCTTCTGAATATGGAATTCAAGCAGGCTTCAGCTATGGCGAACCTTTTATGGTAAAACGATTACCTGGTGTTAAAAGTTTGTCGGCACTTTGGTAAATGAATTCATTCAATTGCTTACTGAATGAGTTTCTCACCAGTCGTCCTTCTTCTTAAGAGGATCTGTTTCAATAAATGTCTCTAACGATTTCACCATATCTTTCATGAACTGATCGGTTTGTTGAAGATACAATGCAAAATTAGGATCGTAGTTTTTGGCATCTTTATCCATCCAACGTTCAATGGGGTAATACGATGTTTGTTGCCATGAGATGCTGCTTATTTCGTATTTGAATTTCCCATCTTTACACAAAAGCTTGATCTTATAATTCACCAAACCTGCATCTACCATAGGCGCTGGCTTTTTCTTTGAACCAGGCTCCGGTCGTTGAATTGTAAAACGATATCCTCCATCGATTGTGCGCGCTTCTGCATCTGTCGATTTTATAGCTTGATTTGGATTTTTAAAGAAGGTTTTAAACCATCGCATTCCACGATTATAAATCGTGTCTTTGTTCATTCCCGGCTCATCAACCACATCGGTATAAGTGATTAGCTTGCTCACTTCATCGATTGGCATTTTCGCTTCAACTGGAGCTTGAGCGCTCAATCCACCTTGAAGTCCTAACATTAGGATTGTAATTCTTAAAATCGTTTTCATCGTTTAGTAAATGTGTTGAAACAAAAATATTGATGCAAAACGAACTAGATGCAAACTCGTTCAATTAAGTATGAGCAGAGTTTTTAACAATTGGGACGCAATTACTATCATTCAATTAAGCGTCAGAACTCCTAAATAAGAAGGATCGAATATTCTAAATTTTAACAAAACTTAATATCAAAACATCAAGAAGTTTTAACGCATTCATTAAATGCGCGTAATTCCACCCGAAACAATAAACTTCATCACTTCATCGGATGGTGCATCGATTGGGGTAATTAAATCGTTGTCAACAATAAATAAATTTCCCGAGAAATTATAGCTGTGTGGCATATAAACCGCCGATTTTCCTTCCTTGATTCCCAAATAACTCAGGTCTTTTTGAGTAACAAATCCGAGTTTAAATAATGCTGTATCGCGGCTTATCTGTATCATGACGGGTTTGTTGAAACGCTTCTCATTTCCCACAAATGCTGAAAGCATATCGCGCACCGAAGTGTAAATGAATTTAATGAGTGGTATGCGTTCGATGGTTTTGTTAAATAAGGATAATAAGGGCGTTTGAATGAGCGCTGTTCCTATTAAACCTAAGAATGCAGTTCCAAAAACAATGACAACAATACTTACTCCCGGCACTTCGTATGGAATTAAGCCATCGAGAAATGTAAAAACCTTGTAAACCACATAAAATGTAATCCCAATGGGAACAATTAGCACCAAGCCTTTCAAAAAATAAGTCGTAAAACGACGAAATATTCGGCTGATGATGGAAGATGATTGATTCATTTTTATTTCGGTTCGATTTAATCGATTGTATTAATGTGCTTATAAATTCTCATTCAATTTAAACCAACGATTCACGCACCTTACGAGTCAGACTTTTATAAATCAAATCGTAGGAATGTTGAATAAGCTCTTGCATCAATGCATTTGGGATGGATTCGAAATGAATGGTATTCCAATTTGTTTTACTCATGTGATAACCTGGAACAATTTCGCTGTATTCTTCTCGCAAGAGAATGGCACGTTCGGGATCGCATTTCAAATTTATTTGACCTCCTTTTTCCAAAGGAATTAACGCAAAGATCTTATTTCCCACCCTAAGAACCAGTGTATGTTCATCGAATGGAAAATCTTCGGTTACAAAAGGCATAGCCAAACAATACTCACGAACTTCTTCGATGTTCATTGTGTGATATTTTCAGGGGTTTGATCGTCAAACTCGAATTGGAACTTCTTAGCAAAATTGGCTTGAGCTGCATTCAATTTTTTATTCAAGGCATCTTCTTTATTCCGAATATAAATAACATGCTGATTGAGTGTTTCGATTTCAACATCTGATGCTGTATCTCCTTTCAGAAAAATCTCAATCATGTCCTTGTATTGCTTGTGAAATACTTGATTGTAAAACTTCAACAAGTCAACCGCTGCAGTTTTCAACACACTATCACCTTCGTAATCACTCAACTGTTCAATCATATGTAAGGATGAATCAGAACGTGAAGTCAGTGATTTATACTGCATCCTAATTTCCTGTTCTGTTCCATTGTCGAATGCTTGAGTTAAATTCACCATGTGACGAATAATCGCATTTTGATGATCTACCACAAAATCGTTGTACTCAATCGGATTATAAAAAACGATATCTCCTGCATGAGCA
>JBIPLZ010000435.1:0-3448 GCA_044369395.1 Flavobacteriales bacterium
TGCAGGCGTCACGCTTGAGTCAAACGTCTGGGGAACGGCTTGCTTCATGGCCGACGCGGACATGGGCTACGATCGGGCAAACTTTACGGACTTCTCCGCTGCCTTGGCCCACGCAGGCCTCTCCCCGCGGCGCGCCCGCGCGCTCACGCTCATCCATGAGCTCGGCCAGTGCGTCTCATCCACGGGCGACCGCAGCTACGTCTCGCCGGTTTGGATGACGCGCCGTGGCGCAGGACAAGGGGTCCCGCCAGCCCCGTTCCTTTGGAACGCGGTCCTCGCCTATACGGTGCTCCGCTCCCTTCACGCGCGGCTCGACGACACAAAGTCGTACTCCGCAGACGGCTGGCCGACTTTCCGGATTGGCGTCCCCCTGCCGCCCGATCCGTACGCGGCCCCCGACTCCCCCCGGCGCGTACGCTGGCTCGGGCACATGATCTGGGCCGATGACTTCTGCTTCTGCTTCCGCACAGTTGACATTGCGGCGGACTTCGCAGGGTACTTCGCGGCAACAATGGCCCGCGCCGGACTGGGCATGAGTTTCCCCAAATCGTGCGTCGTTCCACTGCAGGGCGCCTGCGGCCTCTCCACGGCAGCCATGGTCGCCGTCTCCATCCCTCGTAGCCCGGCGGCCGACGCGGCAGCTGATCTCCTCTACTCCGCCGCAGACGCCGACGCCGATGCCGCGTCAACCGCAGAGCGCTCTCGCCTCGACGCGCTCCCCGGCGCGCCTTTCCGCTCCGCCGCAGGCCGCGCTGCCGACGACCTCTTAGTCCGCAGGGCGGGGGAGGCGGCTCGCCTTCGGGCACCACCGCTCCAACCCTTCCGCGCGCCACCCCAGCCCCACGGCTTCGTCTGGATCTACTTGGGGGGCGACGACTACGCCCCACTGGAGGTATTCCGAGACGGCGTTGCCTTCCCACCCGACGCGCCAGACGGCCCGGCCCGCGCCCAGGCCGCGGCCCTCCGCACCAACACTCAGCTCGCCACCTCGGTTGGCGGCCCGGTGGTCACGGCAATCGCCGCCTCCGTGCTACCCCTCCCCGAAGTCCGTGCCCGCCGTGATCTCCTCCTCGCCACCACAGAACTCCTCGCCTCCATTGCCGGAACCGTCCCCCGGGGCCGGCGGAAGCACGTGGGCCGCCGGATGCCGCTCCGCCTTCAGCCACACGGTGCAGACCTCGGCTTCACCCTCGGCACCACCAACGCAGCCCACATCCGGGCGGCAGCCCAGACACTCCGCACTCGAACGGTTACGTGTTACGGCGCCGGCATCTCGGGCCGCAACGCGCCTCCCGTCACCGCGCTCGCTACAGCATTGCAGCTGGCGTGGAGCGCGGCGGCCCAGGGCCTCGAGCTCGTCGGGGGCCCTGGTGAGGAGCTGGCGCTGGCAGAACTCGCCACCGCCGACAACACCTTCACGGCCACCATGCTCAACGTAGTGGTGAACTCGCCGGTTCGGACGAGCACGGGCTCCTTGGCCGCACATCTCTTACCCCGCACGGGCTTCAACACGTCCGTCGCCCAAGCGGAGCTGGGCTTGCTCCCGCTAGCCCATCGGATCGCTCAGTGGCGCCTCAACATGTTGGCCACCTTTTCTATCGGCGTCCCGCTCAAGGCGGCGCGCGACCTCTTTGACGACCTCTTCGAACGCTACCGCCCCTGCCCGGGCGCCGTCGGACCTGTTGACCGCGCGCTCGCGCACCTCACCTTTTCCGCTCGGGCCCACAGTGGGCGCCCCCGGCCACCGACAATAGAGACCCCCGTACAGCTTGTGGGCACTATGGCGCTGGCCCTCTTCTTTGGCCTCGACCTCGACGACTTCGCCCCACCGTCACGCCCCCTGCCTCCCTCCAACCCGGCCCCGGCAAACCCTGCACGTCTTGCCGCGCTCAAAGCCGCTATCCGCCGCGCTGTCACGGCCCACGCCACCTCCTTCCTCGAGGACGACATCCTCTGGCGCGCTTCGGAACGCCCATCTGGCCACACGGCCTGGCTCATGCTACACGGCATGACGCTTCCCCACCGCCACGTTGCCGGCTCAGGCTACGTGCTCCCACTTGCGGTCAACAACAGCGCGCGCGTTGCCTACGTCAAGCTCCTCGACGCGCGTAAAGCCGCACAAACAGCGACTCTCGCCGCGGCGGGGTCCCACAGGACCCATCACGCGACACACGCTGCCGACGCTCTCCGTGCGGCCGTGCGCGCGGCCGCTTGCGACGCGGAAAGCGCGGACGCCGCTGCCCTTGATAGCTACGCCCGCACCCTCCACATTCGGGAGGGCGCCACAGAGGCGGCTGCCATCCGCACAAGCTGCTGCACACACCTCCCGGCACTCCACGGTCTGACCCGTAGCCTTGCCCTTGCAACCGCCCGCGACACTGCCCGGGCGGCGTCCGAGGCGTCGTCCGCAGCCTTGCTCGCCCGCCACGCGATGCTGGCCTACCAGACCGCCCACGCGTCCCCGCCCGACTCTGTCGCGGCTCCCCAAGCCGCTGCGGCCGGATTGGCGCTACAGGCGGCCCTTGCTGCAGAGGCCACCGCTATGGCACGCGC
This sequence comes from Flavobacteriales bacterium, assembly GCA_044369395.1. Taxonomy (GTDB): domain Bacteria; phylum Bacteroidota; class Bacteroidia; order M30B66; family M30B66; genus CALQRR01. The sequence goes on from JBIPLZ010000435.1 coordinate 2,554, forward strand.
CGCGTCCGCCCGCGTGGACACGTGCCCCTATTGTCGCTCCTGCACGGGAGACGAGGCCGTCTTCGCGTATACGCTGGAGCATATCTTCGTCACTTGCACGGCAGCAGCCTTCACCGAGGCGCGCGCGGCCATGTTCGCCGCTGCTCGCGCGGCGCTGGTCACCCCGGGGGACCCCGAATGCGGCGCAGCATCGGCATGGCTCGACGCTGTCGCATCCGCGCCGCTTGCCCCCTTCCGGGCGGGCACGATCGACACGCTTCTCCGCCGCCGCGAAGCGCGCCGCTCTGCCCGCCTCGCCGCTACTACTGCACCTGCACGGGCCGCAGCCTCGGCCGATATCGCACTCGAGCGTGACCGTGAGGCGGCAACTTGGGGGGCGCGGCCCACCTCTCTCACGAACGCGGGCGTCTTTGCCGCCCTTATGCTGGGGTCTGAGGGCGCCAGAGGCACCGACAGCGTTGTTGGGGTTCCCGGGTGCAACTCGGACGAGGCGCAGCTCCGTACGCAGCTCGCCGGCGCGTCCTTCCTCCAACACATGCATGCAGCATGGTCACGGGCCCCAGGCGCCGGGCCCGCCGCACCAACAGACGACCACCCCGACGACGACGCGGCTGCAGACCCACCCTCCCTCTCTGCCCTCTTCCGCTCTGCCGAAACTGGCGTGGCCGCTGCGTCTGCGGTCCCCCTCGCCGCCGTGGTCGCGTCACCTGCAGAGGATGCCCACCCTCTGGCCGACGTTCCCCCCGGCGGCGGCACCGCCGTTCCTGGCGAGGGCGGAGCCGCCCCCACAAGATCAGCCCGGCGCCGCCTCGGTATCGGGGGCGACGCGTACCCTCCTGGCTACCCTTCTTCTACCCGCTTCCGCGCGGGGCACGTGGCCGATCGGACTGCTGAG
>JBIPLZ010000210.1:0-4520 GCA_044369395.1 Flavobacteriales bacterium
CAAACCCATTGTCGACCATAAAATGGCCAGAGAAAGAGCGCTTTCGACCTACAAAGCAGGTTTGCAAAAATCAGCTGTAAGCGAATGAAAGGAGTTAAGAAGGCGGATCTTCCTCACAAAATCTGTAAATATTGTAAACGTCCTTTTTCGTGGCGAAAGAAATGGGAACGCGATTGGGAAAACGTATTGTATTGCAGCGATCGTTGTAGAAACTCAAAACCATGAACACACTCCTACATTGGTATCGTAACGATTTGCGTTCAGAAGACCATGCAGCACTCGCACATGCTGCTGCAAATGGAATGAAGGTTTTGCCGCTTTATATTCTGCCCAATGAAGAAATGTTTCGCTTATCGGATTTGCCTCGCTTGGGAAAACATCGAAAACAATTTCTTCATCAAACCTTAAAAGACCTTGTTGATTTTTGGGAAAAACAAGGAACCGAATTGCTCATCCTTCAAGGTAAACCGGAAGAAATAATTCCTCAATTATGTTTAAAATACTCGATCGAGGAACTGAGTTTTGCCGCTGCCCATGCTAGCGAAGAACTAGCCCAAGAGGATGCCGTTCATCAAGCATTGAAAGATGATAAGATTAACATCTTCAAATTTTACGATGACTTCCTGATTCATCCCGACGATTTATTTTGTCATCCATCTCAAATACCCGACGTTTTCACCAACTTTCGAAAACGCATAGAAGAAAATCTGATCATTCGATCACCCTTTGTCTATGAATTTCCTCAGGGTTATCTGCATCATGAAAAAGGGATTTCATTGGAGCAAATTATACTTAACGAAAATTCTTTTGCCGACGCGCGCAGTGCTTTTCCATTCAGCGGAGGAGAACGGCAAGCCCAAATACGCATTCAGGATTACTTCTTCACAAATAAATTCATCCTTCAATACAAGGAGACTCGAAACGGTTTACTTGGCGCCGACTATTCCACCAAATTTAGTCCTTGGTTAGCATTGGGAGCCGTTTCGCCCCGACAGATTTATGCAGAACTTAAAAAGTTTGAGCAGCAACATGGTGCAAACGAGTCGACATATTGGTTGGTATTTGAATTGTTTTGGCGCGACTATTTTCGCTACATCCTCATAAAATACGGCAGGAAGATTTTCCTTAAAAATGGCCTCAACATTTACAATCCGAATCGAGAAGTTCTGCAATCGGATGCGCTTTTTCAGCGTTGGATTCAAGGAAAAACGGGTGACGATTTTGTAGATGCCTGTATGCATGAATTGGCTGCAACCGGTTTTATGAGTAACCGAGGTCGACAGAATGTGGCCAGTTATCTCGTGCATCAACTTAAATTAGATTGGCGATTGGGTGCTGAGTATTTTGAATCCATGTTAATCGATTATGATGCTGCAAGCAACTGGGGAAATTGGGCTTATTTAGCGGGCGTTGGAAACGATCCACGCCAACGCATTTTCAACACACAAAAACAAGCCGAGCAATATGACCAAAACGGAGAATTCAGAAAATGTTGGAATTGATTGTGTTCCGCATGTGGTAATTATCTCCGATGTTTGTTGCAATTAAAAATCAGAATGCTATCTGCTGTCCTTTTTGAACTGATTGCTTTTTCATTTGCCATTGCAGGAGTGTTTCTAACTGCTCGCAGTCATGTTGCCGGTTGGATATTGGGAATTATTGGTGCCGCTTTCTATGTGCCCGTATTTTACTTATCTCGGCTCTATGCAGAAACAGGTCTCCAACTTTTTTATATGGTGATGGGTGCATTTGGATTTTATAATTGGATTCGTTTGGGCAAGATGGAAGAATCGAAAACGATCTCTAACATCACATTAAAACAGATAATTTCGTTAATCGTATTGTTCATTATCGGGTCGTTTACTCTGGCTAAAATCCTACAAAATTTCTCCAACACCGATGTTCCTTATTTCGATGCATGTATGGGAATTTCCGGCTTGCTTATCACCTGGATGATGGCAAGAAAATACATCGAGAACTGGATCTGTTGGGTAATTGTTGATTTGGCCAATGCGGGACTTTTCATTTATAAATCACTCTATTTAACGGCATTTCTTTATATTATAATGGCTGTCATTGCATTGTATGGTTTAAAAACTTGGAGAAAGGAGCTCGCCAAGCTATGATACGAATTGCAGTTACTGGTCCAGAATCAACTGGAAAATCGAGCTTGGTTTCCCAATTGGCTCAGCACTATGGATGTCCATTCATTCATGAATATGCCCGAGAATATCTTGCGAACCTGAATCGTCCATACACGGCATTGGATGTTGAAACAATTGCTCGTAAACAAATGGAATTGGAAGACTCAATCTCCAGCAACAGCCAAAATATTTTCTACGACACCGATTTGCTCGTTTGCCGCATTTGGATGGAGGTGGTTTTTGGTGCTTGTCCAGATTGGCTTATTGCAGAATCTCGGAATCAGCGTTATTCATACACGCTATTAATGAATATCGATTTACCATGGGAACCAGACCCTTTGCGCGAACATCCTCATTTAAGAGAAGAGATTTTTACTCGATATAGAAATGCCTTGATAGAAGACGAACGTCCTTTTACAATCATTTCAGGAATGAATGAGGATCGGCTCGAAAATGCGAAAACCGCAATAGACAAACTACACACTCTTTTGCTTTAGTAATGAACATTTTTAAATATTTGGAGTTCTTTCATCATGATTGACAAACTTCTAGATCATGAAATTGATCGTATCATTGAAATGGCTTGGGAAGACCGAACGCCTTTTGATGCCATATTATTTCAATTTGGATTGCGCGAAGACGATGTAAAAGCCCTGATGAAACGCGAACTTCATCCCAACAATTGGAGAAAATGGCGTGCTCGTGTTGGCGGACGAATTACAAAGCACGTAGCAAAAAGAGATGCGACGGTTAATCGTTTCAAATGCACTCTTCAAAGAAGCACGGGGAATCGCATCAGCAAACGTTAAAGACCCAATTCAATTTGAGGGTTCCAATAATGTGCTTTAAAATTTTGAATTTGATCTTCTTTTACCACAATCCCTTCGGCCTCTAAACGAATTTGCATTTCGTTGGCATTGGAGAAATGGTGCTTGCCGGTTAATTGACCATTCCGATTTACAACCCGATGCGCAGGAACAGGAATCGAAACTTGATGCGACAAATTCATCGCCCAACCAACGGTTCTCGCGGAACCTCCACTACCTAAAAACTTTGCAATAGCCCCGTAACTGGTAACTCTGCCCGGAGGAATTTCGCGAACTACGGCAAAAACCTTCTCAAAGAAATCTTCTTTGTCGCGCGGATCGCTCATAGCGTATAAGCCACGTAATTGATGGGAACTCCCGTTTGCCGAAATTTCATTTCGTAATACGTGCGAATTTGCAATAACTCATCGCCAGGAAAATCGGTGTCAATGTCGCGACTAATTCTCAATACAGGCAAATTTTGAGATTCAATCACTTCCATGGTCGACTCAAACAAAAAAGCGGAATCGGTCTTCAAATGTACAATCCCATCGCTCTTTAAAATTTTACGGTATCGCTCCAAAAACTCGGCAGAGGTTAATCGTTTATGCGCCTTCGATTTATTAGGCTGAGGATCTGGAAACGTAATCCAGATTTCGTCTACTTCGCCGGGTAAAAAGAAATTGTTGAGGTGTTCAATTTCGGCTCTAAGAAATCCAATGTTTGGGATATTATCTTCTATTCCTGTTTTCGCGCCACGCCAAATGCGATTTCCTTTGATATCCACGCCGAGGTAATTGCGTTCGGGATGACGCAAGGCTAAGCCAACGCTATATTCACCTTTGCCACAACCCAACTCTAGGGTTAATGGAAGATTATTTTTGAAAAAAGTTTCTTGCCATTTCCCTTTTAGGGGATGATCAAATTGTTCTTTGTAATAAGGATGCTGAATAACATTGGCAAATGTTTCCAACTCAGCAAAATTCCGAAGTTTGCGTTTGGTCATGAGAGTTTACCAGTTTTTATCGGTTGGACAAACAGTCATTTCTTCTACCAAGGTATTTGCGGGCAATTGAACCAAGGTGTTAACTAATTGGGCAATGTCTTCGGGCTGCACAAAACGTTCTCGAGGAACATCTTCAACGCCCCACGTTGCGGTATTTACCGAACCCGGAAATATGCGGGTAACACCAACACCAAAATCACGAAGTTCTTCGCATAAGAGTTTTGCATACATGTCGTTGGTTACCTTCGAAAGAGTATACGCTGCAGCATTCACACGCGGCTTTTGAACCACCACGGAACTTATAAATACAATACGACCTCTTTGCAATTGTTTTAATTGCGGCACAAAAAACTGAACCAATTGAAAACCACTTCTGAAATTGATGTTCATTTGTTCGTCAAGTTCATTAAGCGACATGCTTCCAACAGCGCCGGGAATATAGCTTCCCGCATTGTTTACAATTAAATCGGGGCAGCCCCACTCATTTGCAATCGCTTCTCGAAAACGCGCATAATCGGCCTCAACGCATAGGTCTCCCTGCACAATAAGATGCTCTTGAGAACC
>JBIPLZ010000211.1:0-4502 GCA_044369395.1 Flavobacteriales bacterium
GTAATTTCACCGGGAATCTGCTTTCGTGTAATCAATTTGAACAATTGCGATATCTGGCACAATTCCATTCGTCACAATTCGCAAGACACCGACAATGTCGCATTTAGTTTATCAAGTAGTTCAAATCTTGATATTCGAAATAATGTATTTGCCAATACAGGAATTGGTATCGGAATGGCGTATGGTACTACAACAAACAGTGTTTGCGATTACAACATTTACCATACAAATGGGACCGTGCTCATCGGCGGGACGAATGATTTACCTTTTATTCAAAGTGTTACAGGAGGCGATCAACATTCAATTGTTGCCAATCCAATGTACAATGGAACATTTCCCGATATTTTACAAATTGGAAATCCGCTACTCGAAAATTTAGGAACCGATTTAGGCATAACGACTGACATTCGTGGTTTCGCTCGTCCTATAACCAATCCCGATATGGGCGCTTTTGAAAGTGCATCTGCTCCCAATGTGGATTTGGGCGATGATATTTCGGCTTGCGGTTCGGTGCTTATTAACGGTATGGTTCCGGGAACCGACAGCTATAGCTGGAATGTTGGTGGGAATTTACCGAGTCTTTTGATAACACAATCTGGAACATACATCTTGACGGCAACCAACGAAATAGGAAGTGATAGCGATACGTTGAATATTGAAATTTTACCACTTCCAACGGTAGATGCAGGATTGAATCAGCAAGTTTGCGCTGGCGAAGAAATTCAATTGAATGGATCAGGAACGGGCAATTGTGCTTGGCTTTCTTCCAATGGAACAGGGCTCGCAAATACATGTAATGCTCCGATTGTGCTTTCATCAAGTGAAAACATTATCCTAAAATCTACTGCTACCAATGGTTGTGAGGCATTCGATACGTTAACTGTCACTGTTGATGCCTTGCCTGAAGTGCCCGTAATTACTGTGGATGGCGCATATTTGGTCGCGTCCGCCGAAGGTGAAGTTCAATGGTATCAAGACAACCAACCAATCGATGGGGAAACAGGCGACAGTTTAGCTATCCCCGGAAGCGGGAATTTTGCGGTGGAGGTAACTAATGCTGCAGGTTGCTCTGTATTTTCAGTAGCTGTGGATGTGAATGTTACAGGATCGGCTTCACTATTGGTCAATTCAATACATGTTTTCCCGAATCCATTTAACCAAACATTTTCAATTATTGGTGCAGAATTAACTGGAAAAAACTTCAAAATTATCGATCAAGTGGGAAGATTGGTTATGAAGGGGAAATTTGAATCCGATAATCAACAATTCAATCTAGATTGTTTTTCACCTGGATTTTATTCGATCATTGTTTCGGAGCGAAGTGTATCAAGGTTAATTAAGATTAATTAAGCTGAAAAATATACGATAAAGTAATCTTTCTGCGGCAATTCGACATAAAAAAAGCTGACCCTAATGGATCAGCTTTTAGATAAAGGAAAATTCTGCTTATTTCTTAACTTCATCAGCCGCTTGACGTGATGCACGTGTTGCAGTTACAGCAACAACATCTACGTTTTGAGCATCTAAAAGCGTTAATCCTGGTAAGTTTACTTCACGAACTTTTACGCCCATTCCAATTTCAAGTGGTGTTATGTCGATATTGATGAAATCTGGAAGATCTTTTAAAAATGCTTTCACTTTTAACTTACGAAGTTTCGTAACCAATTTACCCCCTGCACGAACTCCAGCTGAATTACCTGAAGTACGAACCGGGATCTGAATAATAACTGGTTTGTTTTCATGTAATTGAAGGAAATCGGCATGAAGTACATTGTCCTTCATGTTGTGATATTGAATATCTTGAAGTACGGCCTGGTATGATTTTCCGTCAATTTCAAGTTCCACTGTATGCACATCAGGTGTGAAGAGAAGTGGTTTAAATTGTGTTGCATTCACCGAAAAGTGAATTTGAGAATCGCCACCATAGAGAACACAAGGAACAAGGCCTTCAACTCTTAGTGCTTTTGCATCTTTTTTCCCTACGTTCGAACGAGACGAACCGCTCATAAAGACTGCTTTCATTGGTATATATATTTGATTGGTTACAAAATTAATTAGCAGATAAAACTTGAACTAATGCTTTCGTAATTATGTACTTTATGAATTACATCTGCGAAAATATCTGCTACTGATAAAACTTTTATTTTACTAAACTCTTGTTTCAAAGGAATGGTATCGGTTACAACAAGCTCGGTAATTTTTGAATTCTCGATACGTTCTATGGCCTTACCAGACAAAACAGGGTGAGTACAAAACGCGCGAACACTTTTTGCCCCACGATCCATAATCATATCTGCTGCCATGGTTATTGTGCCTGCAGTATCAATGATATCATCAATTAATACCACATCCCGTCCCTCCACTTCACCAATCAAGGTCATTTTATCTACTTTATTGGCTACTTTACGTTCTTTGTAACAAATTGCCATGCTCGCATCTAAATACTTTGCATAAGCATTGGCACGCTTGCTACCTCCCATATCGGGCGCTGCCATTGTTAATTTTTCCAAGTTCAAGCTTTGTATGTAAGGAATGAAAATGGACGAAGAATATAGGTGATCAACTGGAACATCAAAGAAACCTTGAATTTGATCAGCATGTAAATCCATGGTTATAATGCGCGTAGCACCTGCGGCTTGCAGAAGATTAGCTACCAACTTGGCTCCAATTGCAACTCGGGGCTTATCTTTTCTGTCCTGACGAGCAAAACCCATGTATGGAATTACTGCAATGATTTGACGGGCAGAAGCGCGTTTTGCTGCGTCAATCATTAATAGCAATTCAAATAAATTTTCGGTTGGTGGAAATGTACTTTGAATAATAAACATATCGCTTCCTCGAATACTCTCTTCAAAGGAAGTTTGAAATTCTCCGTCACTAAAGCGAGTAAAGCTCACTTTTCCTAAATCTGTTCCATATACCTTAGCAATTTTCTCAGAAAGATAATGAGAAGCGGTACCCGAAAAGAGCTTTACAGGAATATTATTGATAAAAGATGACTCGTCTGAATACATGCGGCAAAAATAGATAAATAATAAACCGAATGCAAGAGTTTTTTAACTAGTGCAGTTCACACTATTCATTTTTTCGTTTCAAAACAGTTTGTTAAATCTTTTACAGAAAATTTTATAAAAATTTAATATAAGCATCGTTTTGTATTGTAATTCGATTATTTTTGCATCCCCTAAATCAAGTTAGGAATACCGAAAAAATGCCCAGATGGCGGAATCGGTAGACGCGTTGGTCTCAAACACCAATATCGCGAGATGTGCCGGTTCGACCCCGGCTCTGGGTACACACAAAAAAAGCAGCTCCAGGGCTGCTTTTTTTGTGTGTACTGATAATCTCGATGTGCTGTAATGCTGATGATTTGTTATGAAGTAGGATTGGTTTTCAGACACCAATATCGCAAGATGTACATTCCGATAGCTGGTTCTGGGAATATAAATTAAGATTGATACTATTTAGCTCTGAAGATAGAGTAAACGCCTTTTAAATCAGTTTGACTAAGTCTTCCTGGAACCGATTTATTCTGACCTGCATAACTCAAGGTTATAGCTTGCTTTTGGGATTTATCTTTCCAGCAAACAAAAATAGCACTATGTTCAACCATGCCATATGAATAGTTGACATGATATATCCAGTCGCCTGGTTTAAGGTCATTGATTTTTGCAAATGGTCCTCCCTTCTTAGAAGAGAAAATGGTTTCTTTTGTAACGCCTGACTTGTTATAAACAGCATTTACAAATCCCCAGCACGAACCTCGAACAATGGTTTTTGTTACATAACTCATTTCGTAACCAATCTTTAAAATAGGACCAGATTTTTCAAAACAACTTGCACAATTTTTTACTTTTTCAACGGATTCACATCCACAGAAGTTGTCTTCACTTTTGTTTGAAGTACTATCTGAATTCAATGAATTAACTACTTCTTTTATAGTATCATTATTTAGAATATTAATATTAGTTTGTGAAAATATGTCATTGTTTTTAAAGAGTAATAATAAAACAAAGAGTATGATTTTATAACGTATTTTTTTCATGGTAAGAATTTTTAATTATTAGAAAGTATAATTCTGATGCAATTTTTAATATTCGAAATTAATTCTTTTTTTCTTTAATACAAATTGTAAAATTGCAAATAAATATTCTAAATATCTCATTAGTAAATTGATATCGATGAAGAATGAAATAAAGTAGATTTAAATAAATACGATTAGTATTTTCCCGTAAAATAGTCTTTTAAATAAATTGATTTCTCTATCATCTTTTTTTGCTCAGGATTCGCTAAGGCAGGTCTTCTGTCGTCGCCCATATATGTGAAGCGTGGAATGAACTGAATAATCTTACCATTGTAAAAGTAACATTCTAAAAAATAGGCTTGTCTAACACCTAGCCGATGAATTTGATCGAACATAAAATTACCAATACCATAAAAAATCATTCTGTTTTTATAAAACTCAAATGTTTGTGGTTGATGGGCTTGGGAGCCAATTATAA
>JBIPLZ010000212.1:0-4496 GCA_044369395.1 Flavobacteriales bacterium
TAGCCCTAAATAATTATTTAAACTCCAATTGAGACATTCTTTTCCACGAAATACCATGCGAGGTCCAATTTCGCCTTCCAGTTTAGGAAACGTAAAATATCCATGTACTTCTTTAGCGTATGATCCAAGAGGACCGCGGTTTGACTTTAGTTTTTCAAATAAATCCATCAGTAGAAAAGTGTTTTGATTTGGTTTGCAAAATTAAGAAAATTCGGGTTTCTTAAAGGAAAAGTCACGAACATCTTATTGTCAACAACCCTTTCTGTATTTTTGTTGCATGAAATTTATAAAAACCTCGATTTTTTTTCTGCTATTTGTGTTGTTATTTACAACGTCATGCAGTGATTATCAGAAAGTTCTGAAAGGAAATGATTACTCACGCAAGTATGAATTGGCTAAAGAACTTTACCTTAAAAAAGATTATCAAAAGGCTTATCCCTTGTTGGAAGAGCTCGTAAGTGTGAAACGCGGCACCTCAGAAGCCGAGGATATTTACTATTATTACTGCTATTGCAACTACTATCTTGACGATTTGATTAGTGCCAGTTACCATTTTGCACAGTTTGCTAAAACCTATCCATCGAGCTCGCGCACCGAAGAAATGGCATACATGAATGCATATTGTTATTACTTAGGTTCGCCAGTTCCGTCTTTGGATCAATCGAATAGTTACAAAGCAATAGATGAATTACAATTATTTGTAAATCAATTTCCAAATAGTTCGCGCATTGAAGAATGCAATAATTTGATTGATAAACTGCGTGCAAAACTGGAAATTAAATCATACGAATTAGCCAAGTTGTATTATAAAATGTCTGATTATAAGGCGGCTATCATATCGATGCAAAATACATTGCGCGATTTTCCAATGACATCATATAAAGAAGAATTCTTGTTTTTGATCATGAAATCGAACTATGAATTAGCTGAAAATAGTGTTGATTCAAAAAAGTATGAACGATACAAAAGTTCTATTGACGCCTATTTCACTTTTATTGATAAATTTGCAAACGGAAAATATGCTCGCGAAGCAGAAATCATTCATTCTAAATCGCGAGAACGTCTTTCTCAATATAAACCAACAAACTAAAATTCCCTGCAGGAAAATTATTATGGCTATAGAAAACACAACAGTAACGCGCGACCTTCGTAACTTAGAAGGAACAACAGCAAACATTTACGAATCCATTTCAATTATTGCAAAGCGTGCAAATCAGATTGGATTGAACGTGAAAGAAGAATTGAATTCCAAATTAGCTGAATTTGCAACAACAAGCGATAACTTGGAGGAGGTTTTCGAAAATCGTGAGCAAATCGAAATTTCGAAGCATTACGAGCGTCAACCAAAAGCAACGTTGATTGCAATTAACGAATACCAAGAAGGAAAAGTCTATCATCGCAATCCTGCGAACGATCAGGCGGAAGAGAAATAATTTCTCCCCATGTTATTCCGGAAAAAAATAATTCTGGGTGTGACGGGTAGTATTGCGGCATACAAGAGTGCATCATTAACGCGGCTTCTTGTCAAAGCAGGCGCTGAAGTGCGCGTTGTTATGACTGAATCGGCACGCGATTTTATTACTCCTTTAACATTACACACATTATCGCGCAATCCCGTTCATTCCACCTTTACCATTGGTACTCAAGGAGAGTGGGTGAATCATGTTGAATTAGGTCTGTGGGCCGATGCAATGATTATTGCGCCTTCAAGTGCAAATACCTTGGCGCATTGTTCCAACGGAATTTGCGAAAGTCTTTTGTCGGCAGTTTACCTTTCTGCTCGATGCCCCGTATTTTTTGCACCAGCGATGGATGTTGATATGTGGAAACATCCTTCAACACAAGAAAATATTCAACGATTACGAGGTTTCGGAAACTTGATTATTGATCCAACCAGTGGTCAACTTGCTAGTGGATTAGTAGGAGAAGGACGCATGGCAGAACCTGAAGATATTGTAGCAGCGATATCGACTTTTTTTGCTCGTAATCGATTGATGCACAATAAGAAAATCTTAATGACTGCAGGTCCAACGCAAGAGTCGATAGACGCAGTTCGTTTTATTTCAAATCATTCTTCTGGGAAAATGGGGTATGCCTTGGCCGAAGAATTGGCATCTCGTGGAGCGCATGTGGAATTGGTTTCCGGTCCGGTAATGCTTCAGGCCATTCATCCTAACATTACTGTTATACCTGTGAACACTGCCAGCGAGATGTATGATGCCTGCATGCAGCGTTTTTCGGATAAAGATGCTGCAATACTAACAGCCGCCGTTGCCGATTATCGTCCCGAAACGAAGGTGGAAGGAAAGATGAAGAAGATGGATCAGAAACTTCAGATTCAATTAGAACCAACTCAGGATATTTTAGCCGCTCTTGGGAATTTGAAGCAAGTAGGTCAGCTAGTTGCCGGTTTTTCATTAGAGACTTCGGATGGGAAAATGTATGCAGAAAAAAAAATGCAGACTAAACAACTCGACTTCATCGTTCTTAACACGATTACAAAAGAAAATGTTGTTTTTGGAAGTGATTTGAATCAAATTGAGATTGGAAGTCCCGACGGGAAATGGAGAAGTTTTGATCAAAAAACGAAGACGGAAGCAGCTCGCGATATTGCGGATTACCTAAACGAACTCATGTTGCATGCGTAATTTTATTCTTGCTCTAGTATTTTTACTTCCATTTGCTATTCAAGCACAAGAACTTAATTGTAAAGTCTCGGTTTTATCACAAGGAATTCAATTGAGTGATAAGCGAATTTTTACAACCCTCGAAACGGCGGTTCGTGAATTTATGAATAACCGTAAATGGACAAACGATCAATTTAAACGAGACGAGCGTATCGAGTGTAATTTAACGTTCAACATTACCAAATTTACACAGCCTGATGAGATGTCTGGAACATTGCAAATTCAAGCCAGACGACCTGTTTTTAATTCGAATTATGGTTCCTTGATGTTGAATTTTATCGATCAAGATATTGCCTTTCGTTACCTCGAATATCAGCCCATCGAATTTGCTGATAATGCGTATGTGTCTAGTTTGTCAAGTATTATTGGGTATTACGCCTATGTTATTTTAGCTATGGATTACGACAGTTTTAGTTTAGAAGGCGGAACCCCATATTGGCAAAAAGCGCAGCAAACTGTTATTAATGCTCAAACCGATGGAGGAAAAGGATGGAAAGGTTCTGATATTCCACCAAGAAATCGATTTTGGTTAACAGAAAATTACTTGAATGCTGTGTATCGTCCATTAAGAGAAGCAAATTACCTCTATCACCACATGGGTATGGATAATATGTACAGCAAAATGGATGCGGCGAAACTTTCTATCAAGGAAGCTTTAACTAAAATTCAAACGGTCAATAAACAACGTCCAGCATCATACAACGTCCAATTGTTTTTCAATGCTAAAACAGATGAATTGGTGAACATTTACAAGCAAGCTAGTCCAACCGAAAAGGAAGAGATTTTAAGATTATTAAACGAGCTTGATCCAACCAATTCGAATAAATACGTTAAGATTAATCAGTAAGATTTAATCTTCATTTTCTTCCTTCTCCTGAATTTTTTGCGTGGAATCGGAATTCGCATTCGTTACAACATTGCTTATTTCAGGGTGATGAATTTCACCACCGGTATTTCCGGTTTTTGCAAACGAAACAAAGGTTCCGATGCTGAAAATGAGCGTAAATAAATTAGCCATTCCCGATAACTTGTGGTGAATGTGTTCCAAATAGAAAGCAATTAGTGCCAAGATTCCCAATGCTTCGGAAAGCCAAAGTGCTAATTCGGCTGCTTCTTCGTGTTCATGAATGAGATTGTGTGAAATACCTGGTAATTCCTCCACAATTTCTTCGGCACCTTCGCCCGTGAAAAAGGCAGGTAAGGTAACCAATGCCGAAAAAATCAAAACTGCAAAGGCCGTTTTTCGAACTAGACCTTGTTTAAGGAAAATGCCAGCAGCCAAAATTAATAAGCCAATCAATGAACCTACAATAGGCAAATGATTGAAAAGTAAATGCAAATGAGCGTCGTTCATAAGGAGATATTTATTTGTAAACTTCTATTATTTATGATTACTAATTACATGCGTTTCATTTCTCATCATTAAAATTTGATGAACAATAATGACAAAAATGGCAATAACAGGAACGGCTTTTAACACGAATGGGATGACTAAATGCTGTTTTAAATAAAGCGGAAAAAGATCGGTAGGCGAAAGGCTACAAAGCACAAAACATACAATAAAAAGTGTTTTATGATAGAGATTTAATTGCTGAGAGAAAGCCCAAATCAACACACCTGAAAATGCAATAACGAAAGTAGGCGATTCTGCTTTATGATTAAAAATAACCATCCAAATTAAAATGGCACTCAAATAGAGTAATCGAAAAATTGGTGATTTCCACTGTTTGAAATTTAATAAGGGCAATAACAATGCAATGGCACCAATTCCCAATATCAGGTTTTTAGGCGCATCTAATCCGAACCAAG
>JBIPLZ010000213.1:0-4489 GCA_044369395.1 Flavobacteriales bacterium
CGCCTGGGAAATATATTTCTTCCAATCGTTTCGCAATTCCAACGATGCTGATTTTTCCACGTAAGCCAATCTTATCCAATGCGCCCAATGCGGCACCCAATTGCCCTTTCCCTCCATCAACAATAATGAGCTGGGGCAATGCTTCTCCTTCATTTAAAAGGCGACTGTAACGTCGTTCAATCACTTCGGCCATGGTTGCAAAATCGTCTGGTCCAACAACTGTTTTTACATTAAAATGTCGATAGTCTTTTTTACTTGGGCGCGCATCTTTAAAACATACCATAGCAGAAACAGGATAGCTTCCTTGAAAATTGGAATTGTCGAAACATTCGATATGCTGGGGTAATACGGGCATGCGCAAATCTTTCTGTAATTTTTCCAGGATGCGTTTGGAATGTCTCTCTGGATCAACAAGTTCGAGTTGCTTATTCTTTTCCCTCAAATAATTGAGCACATTGCGAACACTTAAATCGAGTAAGCTTTTTTTATCGCCCCGTTGAGGTATGGTAATAGTTAAAAAATCGTCTTCCAAATCGGGCATGATCGGGACAATTATCTCACGGGCATTGCTATCGAAGCGTTGACGCATTTCACCAATGGCAATGCTAAGTAATTCCTCAGGTTGCTCATCCAAACGTTTTTTTAACTCGAGGGTAAATGCTTGCACGATGCAGCCTTCAATGACTCTTAGGTAATTTACGTATGCAACTTTTTCTTCCGAATGAATAGAGAAAACATCCACGTTATGTATGCTAGGACTTACAATGGTCGATTTACTTTTAAATTTCTCAAGCAATTCGAGTCGCTCTTTTAAATCCTGAGCCTTTTCAAATTCAAATTTGCCAGCATGATCCATCATCTTGTGACGAATGCCTTTCATTAAATCACCAATGTTACCCTTTACAAGTTGCCGAATTTCTTGAATCACGAGATTGTAATCTTCTTCTGTTTGATAACCAACACACGGTGCTAAGCAATTCTTAATATGGTACTCGAGGCATACTTTAAACTTGCCACTCTGTATTGCATTGGGCTCAAGTGCGAGATTACATGTTCTTCGTTGATAAAGATTGTGAATAAAGTCAAGTAGGGCGTACATCACTTTCCCATTCGGATATGGACCAAAATATTCTGATCCATCTCTAATCAAGCGGCGTGTCGGAAAAATTCTCGGGAAACGTTCCTTTTTAATGCAAATCCAAGGATAAGTTTTGTCGTCTTTTAATAGAATATTGTATCGAGGCTGGTACTTTTTGATGAGATTGTTTTCCAACAACAATGCATCGAGTTCGGTATCGACCACAATGGTTTTGATGTCTGAAATTTTCGAAACCAACACCCGCGTTTTTCCACTGTCGTGATGGTCTTTATTGAAATAGGAATACACCCTTTTCTTCAGACTTTTCGCTTTCCCAACATAGAGAATTTTCCCTTCGCTATCGTAATATTGATAAACTCCGGGTTTGTCGGGTAAGGTTTTTAAAATACCCTGCACATGAATACTAGCATCCATTTTGAAAATAGAAGAATAGCTTATTTATAGAGTAAGAGCTGAAAAAGCGAGTCGATTTAATCAACGTTTATATCGATTTCGTTTTTTAGGTTCGCGAACAACAGCATCTCGATTTATTCTTCTTGGACGTTCATCCAACAAAGCAAAATCCAATTGTTTTTTCACCAAGTCAGCACGTTTTACTGTAATGGTTACTTCGTCTCCTAAGCGGTAACGTTTCTTGCTTTCTTTCCCTATAATGGAATAGCTTTCTTCATCAAAGAAATAATAATCGTCAGGAATATCGCGCAATCGAACTAATCCTTCGCATTTGTTTTCAATGATTTCAACGAAAATTCCCCATTCCGTTACACCTGATATTACACCTCTAAACTCTTCTCCTACACGATCTTTCAGGAATTCTACTTGCTTGTATTTAACCGAAGAGCGTTCTGCATCGGAAGCACGTTTTTCTTGTTCGGATGAGTGTTTACAACGAATCTCCAATTCCGTTTCTTGTTCCCAATTCCGATTATCCATGTAGGCATCTAAAAGTCGATGCACCATAATATCTGGGTAACGACGAATTGGCGAAGTGAAATGGGTGTAAAATTTAAATCCTAAGCCATAATGCCCAATGTTTTTTGAAGAGTAGATCGCTTTTGCCATGGTACGGATAGCTAATGTTTCAATCACATTCGCTTCTCCCTTGCCTTTTACATCTTTCATCAAATCGTTCATTTGAAAACTGATTTGACCTTCGGATTGGAACTTAAATTTATAACCAAACTGAGCCACAAATCGAGAGAACTCCATGAGTTTTTGTGGATCTGGCTTATCGTGAATTCTATATACAAAAGGTTTCTTAATATTCGAATTTCGTTTGTCACTTTCCTTTTTACCCATGGTCGCAATAAATTCTGCAACACTTCGGTTGGCAAGTAGCATGAAATCTTCAATTAATTCGTTGGCTTCTTGCTGCACTTTAAAATAAACTCCAAGCGGTTTTCCTTCTTTGTCCAAACGGAATTTCACTTCAACTTTATCAAACGCAATCGAACCTTGTTGGTAACGTCGAGCCCGCATTGTTTGGGCAAGTCGGTTTAAGGTCAGGATTTCTTCTTTTAAATCACCTTCTCCAGTCTCAATTACTTTCTGTGCTTCTTCATAAGCAAAGCGGCGAATAGAACGAATGACTGTTCTGCCAAACCACTGACTTTGAACTTCAGCATCGTTGTTTAATTCAAAAACCGCTGAGTAGGTCAGTTTATCTTCGTTTGGACGCAAAGAACATACACCATTGGAAAGGTGTTCGGGCAGCATTGGGACAACCCGATCTACAAGGTAAACTGAAGTTGCTCGTTTGTATGCTTCGTCTTCGAGAATAGAGCCTGGTTTTACATAATGCGATACATCCGCAATGTGAATCCCAATTTCCCAATTTCCATTTTCGAGTTTTTGAATGGAAAGCGCATCATCGAAATCTTTTGCATCAACAGGGTCGATTGTAAAAGTGGTGATACCTCTAAAATCGCGACGTTTTTTTATTTCTTTTTCTGGAATATCATTCGGAATCTGATTGGCTGCATCTTCAACATCTTGCGGAAATTCATAAGGCAGTTCGAAGTCGAGCATAATGGCATGCATTTCTACATTATTATCGCCAGGTTTTCCTAAAACTTTCATGACAGAACCAAATGGATTTTTAGCATGTTCGGGCCAATCCATCATTTTTACCAATACTTTATCGCCATCTTTTGCGCCATGAAGCTCTCCAAGTGGGACAAAAATATCGATTGGCATTTTCGTGCTATCGGGCACTACAAAGGCAAACTTGGTACTCATCTGCACGATTCCAACAAACTGCGTTTTGGATCTTTCGAGAATCTCAACAACTTCACCTTCCAGTTTTTTTCCTTTGCGTCGCGCAAAAAGATGCACACGCACTTTATCTCCATTTAAGGAGTTAAGCAAATAATTTTCACGAACATAAACATCTTCAGCACTTTCTTCACTGATAATATAGCCTGCACCACCTGTTGTTAATTGTACAATTCCATCAACAAAACTGCTTCCCATGCTCGTATATCTGAATTTCCCGGGTTCGGGTTCATTGAGTTGAGCATTGGCAACAAGTGCTTCTAAAACTTCCATCACTTGAATGCGGTCCATCGGATCGGTTGCTCCAATTCCAGCACACACATCCTTATAGTTATGCATTTGTGTTGGTGCATTTTGGAAATACTTCAGAACATCGTCTAGTAATAATTTTACAAGGACTTTGTCTTTCTGCTTTTTATTCTTCTTCGCCATAGTGCGGATATTTCTGTAAAAGTAAACAAAGGAATCATGCAGTATTAAATGTGTTGATTAAGAAATGAACAAGCATTTCTTTTATAAATTTTAAATTGAAGTGAAGACATACGTTTTGAAACGTTTAATTTTAAGCATGATTAATTTTTCTTCAGCCAATCGAATCCAAATTCTTCAAGAAGCGCAATCTGAAATTTTCGACCTAGTTATTATTGGTGGAGGAATTACGGGTGCCGGTATTGCATTGGATGCAGCATCAAGAGGGCTTTCGGTTTTGCTTTTAGAAAAGGACGATTTTGCTTCAGGAACAAGCAGCCGATCAACCAAATTAATACATGGAGGCCTACGTTATTTGAAACAGTTGGAGTTTAATATTGTGCGACAAGTTGGAAAAGAACGTGCAATCTTGTATCAGAACGCCAAACATTTGGTTCGTCCTGAGCCAATGTTTCTGCCAATACTTGAAGGTGGTTCACTTGGGAAGCTATCAACCAAATTGGGTTTGTGGTTGTATGAATTTCTTGCAGGAGTTCCTATACATGAGCAAAAACGGATGCTCAATTCTAATGAATGTAATCAAGCAGAACCTTTGATGGATAAAGCGATAATTCGAGGCGGTGCTTTATATACAGAATATAGAACAGACGATGCGCGTTTAACGATAACCGTTTTAAAAACAGCAAT
>JBIPLZ010000214.1:0-4479 GCA_044369395.1 Flavobacteriales bacterium
AAATGTTGTACAAACAAATTGATAAGCTCAGCTCTTCGTACAATGCAGATTTCAAAAAAGCTCAGGAAACATTTTCGAAGGATCACAAAATCACAATCAAACCGTTGGAAAAAAAAGTTGATTAATCATGGAACACTTACGTTACCCCATTGGAAATTTTATCCTTCCGGATTCCTATACATTCGAAGCAATTCAAGGTTGGATTCAAGATTTAAAAAATCTTCCTTTGGAATTCAGAACTATTGCAGAATCACTTAATCAGCATCAACTCAATTCTCCTTATCGCCCCAATGGCTGGACTGGCCTTCAAGTTATTCACCACGTTGCCGATTCACACATGAATGCCTTGGTTCGAATTAAATTAACTCTTACGGAAGAAAATCCAACGGTAAAGCCTTACATCGAAGAAGAATGGGCTAAATTGGCAGACTACTCGCTTCCAATCGATGTTTCGCTTTCAATGATTGACAGTATTCACAGACACATAACTGCAGTTCTTGAGAGTTTAAATGAAGCAGATTTTCAACGTCCATTTACACATCCTCAATACCAATATACTCGGCCCTTAGCTTATTTATGCGCCTTGTATAGCTGGCATGGAAAACACCATACCGCTCATTTGAAACTTTTATAAAGCGAGAGCTTCGCTTTTTATTAGCGGTATTCCGTTCGAAGAACTATTTTTGTGGCTCAATTTCATTCCAAATGAGTGCGCTTAATCAAAATCGTATTGCCGACTGGCTTTTAACAACACCCGAAAATCAAGAAATTACCGTTTCCGGATGGGTAAGAACCAAACGTGGAAATAAAGACATTGCTTTTATTGCACTAAGCGATGGGTCTACTATCAACAACATGCAAATTGTTGCTGATCTTTCGAAGTTTGATGAAGAACTACTTAAAAAAGTACAAACAGGTTGCAGTCTCCGCGTTGTCGGAAATCTAGTTGCCTCTCAAGGAACAGGTCAAGCAGTTGATTTACTCGCATCACACATTACCATTTTGGGTGAAGCCGATGCCGAAACTTTCCCGCTACAGAAGAAAAAACACACACTCGAATTCCTTCGCGAAATTGCGCATCTTCGTCCTAGAACTAACACATTTGGCGCGGTACTTCGTATTCGTCACGCGCTATCATTTGCCATTCATAATTATTTCAACCAACACCACTTTTATAATATCCACGCTCCAATCATTACCGGTTCGGATGCTGAAGGAGCAGGAGAAATGTTTCGCGTAACCACACTCGATTCATTAAATCCACCTAAAAACGAAGATGGTACTGTTGATTTTTCGCAAGACTTCTTTGGGAAAGAATCGAATCTCACCGTATCTGGTCAATTGGAGTCGGAATTAGCTGCGATGGCACTTTCACGTGTTTACACGTTTGGACCAACTTTCCGTGCAGAGAATTCTAACACAACTCGTCACCTAGCTGAGTTCTGGATGATTGAACCTGAAATGGCGTTTTTTGAATTGGAAGACAACATGGATTTAGCGGAAGATTTTCTTAAATACCTCATCCGTTATGCCATGGAGCATTGCGCCGATGATCTTGCTTTCTTAGAAAAACGTTTGTTAGAAGAGGAAAGTCAAATGAAGAAAGAAGATCGAAATCCAATGGCTCTTCTTGAAAAGTTGAAGTTTGTTTCGGAGCAGCCATTCGAACGCATCACCTATACCGAAGCCATCTCGATTCTCGAAAGAAGTGGGAAGAAATTCGAATTCCAAGTGAAATGGGGAGTCGATTTACAAAGTGAACACGAACGTTATTTAGTAGAGAAGCACTTCAAAAAGCCAGTAATCTTAACCAATTATCCAAAAGACATCAAAGCTTTTTACATGAAGCAAGATGAAGATGGGAAAACGGTTCGTGCTATGGATGTTCTATTTCCAGGCATTGGAGAAATTATTGGCGGTTCGCAACGTGAGGAAAACTACGATAAATTAAGTCGCCGTATTGATGAAATGGGTATTCACCGTGAAAGTCTTTGGTGGTATTTAGAAACGCGTCAATATGGAACTGTTCCTCACAGTGGATTTGGTTTAGGATTCGAACGCTTGATTTTGTTTGTGACTGGAATGGGAAATATTCGTGATGTGATTCCTTTTCCAAGAACACCTAAAAACCTCGAGTTTTAATTATTCCGATAGGACAAATCGAACATTACAGCCCATCATTTCGGTGCGCATTTCGGTACAAATTCCATAACGGTAAACGAATACATTCTTTTTCCCGTCGGGTTGAATCAATTCGTATTCTCCTTCTCGAAGATTTTTTATTGGAACAAATGTGCCTAATCGCTCCGAGAAAAGCTCTTTCATTCCAAGTGGTTCATTGTGATACAGTCGTCCAACGCTAAATGGAATTTGGGTTATAATTCGGTTTTTTTGTCCTGCGTCATTGGTGAGAATGTATCCTCCGTTTGTTTTTTGCAAACTGATTTGTTCATTCACGTGGTTATTAATTTTCTTGAACGAAGAGGCACTTTCTAGTCCAGAAGCAGTGTAATTCACTTGAATAAGCGACAATACATCGGTAAAAGGAAAATGAATATTGGTTTCGAGGCGGATCTTAAATGACTTATCGGCGGATCTAATTAATTGAGCATGCAATGTCCCACGTTTGCTCCCGCTCACATACACGGTATAGTTTAAATTTTGGGTAAAATCATTAGCAACTTCTTTCCTTGGTGCTTTATATGAAGATGTTAGCACCACAATAATAAGTGTGCTCACTAATATCTTGAAAAAACGGCTGTTGGTATTTAAAAAAAAGGAAATCATGTAAAATAGATACGCAAAGGAGAAATTAAAGGATACCAGAATATTGATTTTGATCGAATCCGAATGATGAATCAAAATTTCTTAATCCATGTAACAACATTTCAACTCAATCGTTTTATTGGAATTAGAACCTAAAAACAGCCATGATTCTCAATCATCGCAGCCCAATTTATTAAAATTCATTAACATTGCAGTACGATGCTCAAGCAAGGTTTACAACAAAAACTATTACAAAAACTTTCTCCTCAACAAATTCAATTAATGAAATTGTTGCAAGTTCCAACCGTTGCATTGGAACAACGCATTAAGGAGGAACTCGAGATTAATCCTGCTTTAGAAGAAGGATCCGACAAAGACGATTCTTCGGACGAACCAAACACCGACGATCCATTTGGAGATTCGAACGATGGCGAGGAAGAGGCGCATGCCGATCAGAACCGAGAAGATTTCGACTTAAGTGCATACATCGATGATGATGAAACGCCTGCTTACAAAATGGCGGCAAACAATTACAGTCCCGACGATGAACGCAAAGAAATACCATTTGCTGGTGGACAAGGATTTCAAGAACAGCTAATCAGCCAACTTGCGCTTCGAAATATTAAAGCTGAAGAATTCCCCATTGCAGAATACCTCATTGGAAACATCGACGAAGATGGATATTTACGAAGAGATATCGGTTCGATCGTTGATGACTTGGCTTTCTCCCAAAACATTCTGACCTCCGAGGAAAACGTGCTTCGATTACTGAAAGAAGTTCAAGAATTGGATCCTCCAGGAATTGGAGCAAGAGATTTACAAGAATGTTTACTTATCCAGTTGCGTCGTAAAGAATATCAAACCGTTGAGTTAAAAACGGCGGCGGTAATTTTGCGTGATTGCATGGAAGAGATTTCGCGCAAACATTACGATAAGATTGCCAAAAAATTGGAGCTAACAGACGATGAATTAAAAGCTGCAATCAAAGAAATTCTGAGACTCAACCCAAGACCAGGAAATTCTCAAAGCGAATCTGCGAAAAGTACACAACACATCATTCCTGATTTTATACTCACTAACAATGAAGGCGTTTTGGAACTACAACTCAATTCCAGAAACGCGCCCGATTTAAAAATTAGTAAGGCCTACCAAGAAATGCTGGTTCATTACAGCAAATCGCAAAAAAATTCGAGCAAAGAACAACGCGATGCCGTAGTATTTGTAAAGCAAAAGATTGATTCGGCGCGTTGGTTCATTGATGCGATTAAGCAACGACAACAAACGTTAATGCTTACCATGCAAACCATTTTGGAATATCAGTACGATTATTTTTCGACTGCCGATGAAACCAAACTTCGTCCAATGATTTTGAAAGACATTGCCGAAAAGGTATTCATGGATATTTCAACTATTTCGCGGGTTGCCAACAGCAAGTATATTCAAACATCGTTCGGCACGTTTTTGCTTAAATCCTTCTTCTCCGAATCATTATCAACCGATACAGGCGAAGAAGTTTCGACACGCGAAGTGAAGAAGATTTTAGAAGAAAGTGTGGCTGCCGAAGACAAACACAATCCAGTTACTGATGATAAACTTGCACAGGTGCTTCGCGAAAAAGGATACAACATTGCACGACGTACGGTTGCAAAGTACCGCGAACAGCTGAACATTCCCGTTGCAAGAATGCGTAAAGAACTTTAAATTTTCACTATC
>JBIPLZ010000215.1:0-4446 GCA_044369395.1 Flavobacteriales bacterium
GCAAATGGGGAAGAGCTTCTCGAGATTTTAAAAAATACGCCTCCCGATATCATTTTACTGGATTTGCACATGCCTAAAATGAATGGTTTTGAGAGTATGAAGCGAATCAAACAAGTAAATTCCAATTCAAAAGTGTTGGTTTTATCCATGTTAGATGATCATATCTCCATTATCCAAATGATTAAATCAGGGGTTGATGGTTATTTAATAAAGGATTCAGAACCGAAGGAGTTAATTCATGCTATTGAAGTTGTTCTTAATGGAGGCAATTACTATTCAGAATTGGTGAATGAACAATTGAGTTCTGGAGCTTTAAAACATGATCATTACATAAATCGAAATACTTTATCAGAAAGAGAACTGGAGTTTTTAACTTATGCATCAAGCGACTTAACATACAAACAAATTGCCGAAAAAATGTTTGTCAGTGTCCGAACTATTGATGGTTACCGCGATTCGATCTACCAAAAATTCAATATTAAAACACGGATTGGTTTAGTTATTTTTGCTCTGAAAAATAAAATCATTAATTATTTCGAAATTTGAATTTTCGGGTATAATAAACTGTAATGAAATGACTGCAAAGGACTATATCCAACATCTTCAATTAATTCCACATCCCGAAGGTGGTTATTACAAAGAAACATATCGTAGTCCATTGCAAGTATCTGTGGAAGGTTTTGACGATGATCGTTCTATAAGTACGAGTATTTATTTTCTATTGGAAAAAGGCCAAGAATCTGCTCTTCATAGAATTAAAAGTGATGAAATATGGTTTTATCAGGATGGAGATTCTATTGAAATTATTGAATTGGATGAAAATAACACCGAAATCATTACGTGTTTAGGTAAAAACATTACTCAAGGAGAAGTTTTGCAACATGTTGTAAAAGCAGGTCGTTGGTTTGGCTCACGATTAAAACCGGAATCCTCTTTTTGCTTAGTTGCTTGTCAGGTGAGTCCGGGTTTCGATTTCCGGGATTTTGAATTGTTAAATTCAACAGATTAATAATTCTTCGATTAATCGTTTACTTGTTCGATTCTTTCTTGCGATACCATTTCTTAGGTAAATCGAACGAAATGTTGAACTGCATTACCTGTATTGTTTCTCTTGAATTCCACATTGGTTGAAAAATATACGAAGCTTCAAATGTTGTTTTTTTATTTGGAGACCATTTTAAACCGATTGTATTGCGCATTCGTCTGAAGTACAAGGTAGATTCTTCGTATCGATACATGGGTTCTGAACTAATAAATGCCTTAAGCTTTTTTACAATTTTTCGTTCTGCTTCTAATTTAAGTCGGAAGTTGCTAATGGATGGATTGATGCCAAATTCAGGCATTCGCTGTAAAAAATGTTGGTATTGGTATTTGAGTTTTGCTGATAAATTAAATCCTGCCACTTTTCCATGTGCATTTATCCCAAATCCATAACGCAAGCGATCCCAACTGCTTGATGAACTGAATCGAATGTCGGCATCTAATGAAAAAGTTTTCGATAATTTGTATCCCAATGATGTGCTGAAATAACTAGCTCTGAAACTGCTTGCATTTTGGTCAATGCGCGATTGATACTGAGCACTTAAGTCAAATCCTTTCCGTAAATCTTGCTTTAGTTCAATTGCATTCCAAATTTGAAAATCGCTTGTTTGCGCTTGTGTAAATTCAAACATCAAGCATGCTAGTATGAAAGTAAGGGATTTAATCTTCATCGCTTGCATTGCTACCTCTGCTTGGAGTGTCGTTTCGATCCGAATTGTAAAACACAAACATGCGAGCAATATCTTTGAAAAAATCGATGCGAACCATTTCCACGCGATGAACATTTAATCCTGTACGTTTTCGAATATCTTCCAACATTTCGGCTTGATGATCAGGGTGAATAAGATCGATTCGGTCGTAAATAATTTCTTTTGAATTTTCGTGGGTAATTTTAACCTTGAAATCGATGATCCAGGCAGTAAGTATGATAATCAGATTCGCAGAACCTAACAAGATAAAATGGTCGTCGATGCCGGTAAGCGAATTAATGATTCCCAAGGTAACACTCACGAAAAAATAACCCATTTCGCGAACAGGAACAGTTACAGTTCTGTAACGAAGTATGGAGAAAATGGCAAATAAGCCAAATGCAAAACCCATTTTTAATTTCGCACTGCTTAAAAGAAAGCAAATCAAAAAATTAATAATGTTAAATAAGAAGAAGGTGAAAAGGAAATCACGATTCTTACTCATCGGATAATAGAGTAATCGAATCAGAATAAATATTGCTAGGAAATTAATTCCAAATCGCAATGCAAATTCCATTAAGTTATGATTGGCTGCAATGTCTAAAGTTAACTCGCTTGTTTCCATTTTTCATCTATTAAGTGACGTATTTTTCGAAGTTTTGAGCCAAACGCATTTTGCTTTAATTGACTATTTAATAATGCAACTCCAATACTGTATTTACTAATTTTTATTTCGCGCGTGTTTTTATCGCGCAAACATTTTAAAACCGAACTCGTTTTTGAAATACGAGGTTGTTTAACTTCCATAATGATGATTCCCTTGAGGGGAAATGTTTGTTCATCATTTTTATATTCTACATGTAAATCAATGGTGACGCGTTCTTCATTATCCTTGCTAATCAATGTAATACGATCGTAATTAACCCAAATACTGGGTTTTAAATTGCGATTTTGTATGAGGCAAGATTCCAAAAGATCATTTTCGATTTCCCCAATTTCACTTGGTATTTCGATTGTTGGAATTCTGAATTTATTGGTCCGGATACCTTTGATTTTTTTCTTTATCTCAAAAAATACATCTCCTGATTGTTCGTATTTACGATATCTAATTTTGCACCGATTCGGTTTCCCATTATGATGGTCGAAATATGATTTGAGATTAGGTGTATCAAAATAAAGCGTGTTGTATTTAAAAATACGAGTGTTATCAATGGTCAATACCTTGTAATGCTCGGCAATCTCATTTAGTAAACTATCCAATTCAACATCCCGAAAGATGAATTTTTGGTCCACACGATTTTGCAACTTAAAGGCATTTAAGTCATCTAAATTCGCGCTATCGAACTTTATTAAATTGGTTGTATACTTTTCAGAGATTTGCATGCAGCATTAATCAATCAAAGATTTTAAAATCGGGTAAAGTAATTTCCTGATTATTTTTAGTGATTTCAACTACTTGAGTAAGGTAGTTTTGATTGAAAACGCATGTATCACATTGCGAAAAAACATACACACAGTATTTTCCTTTTTGAAGTCCTTTAAAGGAGTATTCTCCAGTATATGATGTTCTTACATCATTATCGGAAGTACCTTCATCACCATAGGAAATAAAAACGCGATAATCGCCAGCATAAGCACTATCTGTAATTACTCCAGCCGTATTTATATCATATCCAAAAACTTTACCCGAAATGGAGGATGAACCACCTTCTCCAGGTTCTTTACTGCAGGAGATTGTAAATGAACATATTATGGTGATAAACAAGAATGATAGAAACTTGATTCGAATCATCGTTAATGGAATGTTAAGCAAAATCAAAAATAATTAAAATAAACTTAATACTAGTATTCAATTACAAACATCCATTCAACTGCCAATCTTGATTTTAATTGACATAAATCTCCATGTTGTCAATATGCAAATAATTTCTGCCTTTATTCCAAAAATACACTGTTAACGTACTGTTTGGAATGGATGTCTTCGGGATATTGATTAATGCCTGTGTTTTTTTCCAGGATGATTTGATTGAACTGAGCATTGTGAGAGGAATTTCTTGGAAGAAAAGATTTTTCCCTGGCGCATCGATCGAAACAACAATTTTGCATTTGGGAGATAATTCCGGTTTAAAAACATCCGCACTTAAAAACAAGGTTCTATCAATGTATGTAAATAGGGTAGAGGGTTTTGTTCGAAATGTTAGCCCATATTCGTTTTTTGCCAACACAATTCCGGAAAATTGACCTTCTAATACCACGGAATCGGATTTCTCGGTATGTTCCCATTCTGATTTTAATGTGCTCTCATAAGTACATTCCTCATGTATGACAGAGGTTTTCTTATTTAATTCAAGAAAATCGAATAGACTTGTTTGAATCGGAGTTTCTCTTAATGTATACATACTAACCGCACCTAAATCTGCTTTCTTACTCAGTAAATCGATGATTTCAGGATAATTGGGGTAAATGTCATTCATGAACCAATTGTCTTGAATTGCAATGTAATTGAATGGAAAATGAATGGCGTTTTGTAAATTCTCTTTCGAAGTTGTTACCACCACGAATCCTTTTCGTTTCATCTGGATGAATGGAATGTTTGGCGCTACCGCATCCAATACCAGGATTTTTGCATTTCGGGATATGCCAATGGAATCAAGCTTTTTGTCAAGCTTATCATAATCGTAAACCAAGGATGCGGTTTTATCCCATTGCCCCGTAA
>JBIPLZ010000216.1:0-4440 GCA_044369395.1 Flavobacteriales bacterium
GTTGGGGACAAGAGGTATTTCAATGGGAAGGAGCTTCAAACAGTTGGGATGGAACCCGAAATGGGAAACCTGTTCCTGATGGGGTTTATTTCTATGTTATACAAGGTAAAGACTACAGCAGCAATGATTTCGAACGTTATGGATCAATCACATTGTTGAGAAACTGAGATTAACATCTCCGAAGTCTTACATACCCAATTAACACTAAAAATAATATGAAATATTATTTATCGAACATTCCATTATTAGTTAAAATTTGGGGCCTAGGATTTAGGATCAAATCTGCATTTATTCTCATAGTATTAGTTAACTCCCCTTTATTAAATGCTCAAAACTGCATTGAAATAGAAACCATACTCGTAAATGCTTGCGACAATCAGTTTGGCAGTCCCGAGGGTCTTAATGAGATGTTTCGATTTCGAGTTGGGGCAAATCCAATAAATATAAGCGATATTCTAATTGCAGATGGTTGGCCTTCTGATGCTGTTAACGCTTTACCTTTCAATGGCTTTGTTCAGAATACGTTAACTAGTAATAAAACTGCGGAACTGAATTCCACTATTTTAAATAGCTGTGGATACTTAATAGAGCCACCCATGGGAATAATTCCTGCAGGAAAAAGAGTTTTAGCTATCACTAGTTTCGAAGTGTCGGCAGCGTTGAACTCTTTCGCTAACCTGACCGATACATTGTTCATCATTTACCATGAACATACTGGTGAAGCTGGGGGCCACTTTCTCAACTTCAATGCAACAGCAACTCAACAGCAACAAACACTAAGAATTCAAGTAAATGGTAGTTTTCCCTGCTATGAAGAGGTAACTTATATTCGTGCCGACTTGGTTGATGCAACTGGAAATAATGCTGATCAAAATGGCGCCTACGCTAATTATACAAATGATGGCACTCCATCCTACGGAAATACAGGCTGTCAAGCTCCTTTCGAACCATTTTCGGCAGAATGGACTTCTCCTGGAGGGTTTTGCGAAACGGCAGCCCCAATTGATCTTTCTAATTTAGTAACTGGAACTCAAGGAGGCACTTGGTCGGGAAGTGGTATCAATGGAAGTATTTTCAACCCAAGTGGTTTGTCTGGTGCTATAGAAATCACCTATACAGTTGTTCCAACAAACAGCTGCGCTAACGTTCCCGCCAGCGAAATGCAAATAATCAATGTGAGTTCTGCCGTAAATGCCGAAATTTCAAATCCAGGCGATTTATGCAGTAGTCTAGAAACCTTTAATTTAAATCAACTAATCACTGGAACTTCTGGCGGTTCTTGGTCTGGAACTGGAACTGTTGGGGATACGCTATATTTAAGCAATCTCAATGGGCCTATTACTATAAACTATTCAGTTACTTCAGGATTATGTAACGATTCGCAATCGGAGACAATTACTATTATTAATTTACCTCAACCTCAAATTTTAGGTGATACTTTATATTGTAATGGAGAATCTGTTAGTTCTCTTTCGGTTAATTCTGAGATTGGAGCTCAAGTAAGTTGGTATTCGGATGAAGCTTTAAACCAACAAATCTCAACTTCTTCCTCTCTTATTCCGACTCAAGATTTAAATGCTTCCTATTACGTAGTTCAAACAAACGGTAATTGCTCCTCAAATTACGATTTTGTATCCATTGAATTTTCGGTTGTTTCGCTTCCTCAAGGGGATACTTTATTAAGATATTGTGAGGATGAGTCTATTCCTTTAGCCTCGGTTATTGGTTCAGCAAGTTATTCTTGGTTTGACAGCCCTGCTGGAGGCGTATTGCTTGGCAGTGGTAATTCTTATCAAACCTCAGCCATAAATGATTTTTTATACGTTTTTGCAACCGAGGGAAACTGTACTAGTGAAGCATTGGAAATTGAAATCAGGCAGGACACATTATTAGATGCTAACATTACAAGCCTATCTGGAACTTCATTATGCGACCAAGGTTCAATTGAGTTAATTTCTAATGGGTTAGATCAAAACCTCTGGAGCAATGGTTCTCAATCAAGCTCAATCATAGTTTCCGCTGCGGGTTCTTATTCTCTTACTCGAACAGGTTTATGTAATACTGCTACTGATCAAATTGATATTACTGGTTTACCTGTTACAGCAAATTTCACATGTGATGTCGACTCTGGATATACCACTTTGCCTGTATTTGTTAGCGATCAAAGTATTAACGGAGAAGTATATGCTTGGTATTTAAATGATTCTCTTATTAATTTTACAGCACCGGGAACAATTACTTTTCCAGATTCTGGAACATACGTTTTGAAATTAGTTCTAACTAACTCAAGTGGTTGTATTGATGTGGATTCTTCTATTATTCGTGTTTTAAGCGACAAACTTATTTTGGAAATACCTAATGTTTTTACACCAAACGGAGATGGGATTAATGAGCTTTTTCAGGTAAAATATAATGCAGTTAAGTCATTCCAAGCCAACATTTTTAATCGTTGGGGACGTTTAATTTATACGTGGAATTCGGTAAGTGATGGGTGGGATGGAAAATTAAATAACGAGTTAATGCCGAGCGGGACATACTACTACATTATTTCGGGAACCGACATTAAGGATCAAGTATTTCAAGAAAAAGGAAGTTTGACTTTAATGGGGAACTAATCCACAACTTCTAAAGTTTCCAAACTTGCAAGTGTTTTTAGATTACCGAAAATAACTCTTGCACGATTATTTTGAATCTCTTCAACAACTCCTGTTTGCCTGCCATTCAAGAGTTTTACTTTGGAGCCAACCTTGATTTCTTCTTTCTTCTTTTCGAGAATCTGAGCTTTGACTTTTTCTTTCTTCTCTTGTTGTTTTTTATCGAGTCGTTTGAGCTTTTCGGCCGACAATAGTTTCGTCATTTTAGCAATTACCGGCTTCTTATCTTTCGCGGTCTCCCATTCTTTGGTAATGGATTGAAGCTTTTTGCCCAATTCAACCAATTTACTTGTTTCTTCGTGATTGGCGCTTGTTCGTTCCAATTTGTGCTTCATTTTATCCTGAAGCTCTTCGAATTTCGCTTTTGACTTATCTGCAACTGTTTGCTTCTGATCAACAACCTGTAATAGTTTGCGTAATTCTTGTTGCTCTTTTTGTAATTGCTGCAGCATCCGATCGAGCGTCACTTTATCTTTCGATGTCATGTTACGCGCACGATTTATCAATGCCACTGGCAAACCAATTTTCTCTGCTATGATGTATGTATAAGAACTTCCCGGTTGTCCAATGACCAATTGATACAAAGGTTGCAATGTATCATCGTCGAAAAGCATGCAGGCATTTCGAACGCCATCCAAACGGTCAGCAGCCAATTTTATATTCATGTAATGCGTGGTAATTACACCCAAAGTTCTGCGGCGCGACAAGTCTTCTAACATCGCTTCTGCTACTGCTCCGCCCAATTCGGGATCGGTTCCTGTGCCAAATTCGTCTATCAAAACCAAAGTTCGCTTGTCTGCAAACTCCAAAATGTATTTCATCTTGGCAAGACGCGAACTGTAAGTGCTCAACTCATATTCAATCGACTGACTATCGCCAATATCGGCAAACAAACGTTGAAAATAACCCATTTCACTTCGCTCATCCACAGGAACAAGCAATCCACTTTGAAGCATCATTTGCAATAATCCAACGGTTTTCAAGGTGATGGATTTTCCTCCAGCATTGGGACCACTTATGATTAACAAACGTTGTTCATGATCGAGTTCACAACTCATTGGAATGACCGGCTTGCCAGTACCTTTATTTTGCAGAACCAAAATAGGATGCCTTGCATTGAGTAATCGTAATTGAGAAGATCGAATAATGTTGGGTAAAGTTGCTTCTAGCTCAAGTGCAAGAAGGGTTTTGGCTCGATTGAAATCGAATATGCTCAAAACGTTCTCGTAGCTTACAATTAAAGGATGATGCTTACGCATGTTGGCTGTTAACACACGTAAAATTCGAATGATCTCGCGTCGTTCGCGTTGAAGCAAATCAAATACTTCATTGTTCAAATCGACGGTTTCGATGGGTTCGATAAAGGTTGTTTTTCCAGTGTCGGAGCTTCCTTGAATTAATCCGCTTACACTTCGTTTCTGCTCAGCCAGAATAGATAAAACGCGCCTTCCGTTGTAAACGGTTTCTTCGGTATCTGCAAGCCAACCTAACTTTTTCAACTTCTGTAATTGTGCTCGAAAAACTTTATCCAAATCCCGACGAGATCGAGCCAAATCTTTTCGAATATCAGCAAGTTCTTGAGAGGCCGATGATTTAACTATGCCCGATGGATCAAGCACTTTATCGATGGAGTCGATAATTTCTTTGGTGAAATGTACTGGATTAAATATCCCACAAATAGCAGGAAGAATAGTTCGTTTATCTTTCAAATACTGCAATAAATTATTCACCACATCCGAAACCTCACGGATGTTCATGAATTGTTTTTCTTGTAATGTTGAATTGG
>JBIPLZ010000217.1:0-4405 GCA_044369395.1 Flavobacteriales bacterium
GTTCCTGTTGTGTTCATAAAAAACAAGGTCTTTCTCGACAAAAATTGCGACATAACAAATTTGGCAAAAAAAACTTATAATCTTATCGCACAAATAAATACTAACAATGGAATTTCATGCGAAGAAATTCAAATTGATTGCGATTGGACACTATCGAGTAGAGACAATTATTTAAAATTCATTAGCAATTTCAAAAAAATATCAGGTAAAAAACTTTCCGCGACAATTCGTTTACATCAGATAAAATATTTCGAAAAAACCAAAATCCCCAACGTTGATAAAGGAGTGCTGATGTATTACAACATGGGTAAAATTGCAACCGATACTATAAATTCAATCTACGATAGGAATATTGCTAATAACTATATTCGCAGCATCAAAAACTATCCTTTAAACATTAATATAGCATTACCTATCTTTTCATGGGGAATTCATATTCGGGATGGTAAAGTAATTGAATTAATAAATAAACTAGATATAAATAAACTCAATGATAAGACATATTTTAAAGTAGATGAAAAAAATAGATTCCAGGTAATACAAGACAATTACACATCAGGAACCTTCTACAAATTGGGTGACATTATAAAATTCGAAATAATTACCCCAAACGATTTGATCGAGATGTCTTCCGATTTATATGAAAACGCAAAGGACATTCCTGAAGAAATTATTTTTTACGATTTAGACGAATTCAACATAAATAAATATGAAAATGACATTTACAAAAAAGTTACTTCTCGGTTTTAGTTTACTTAGTTTTGGTATTTATGGGATCATTTATGCTTGTGCGGATTATGAATGGGATCCTAGTTTTGGTTCTAACTATACACCCGAAACTTTTGTTGACAAATCGTATTCGCCATTATTTTTATCTCAAGATATGTTTTATGGTGTTGGTCACGATAATGAACATAACTCACGATTTAATGATGAAATAGTAAAAGATTGGACCACTTTTTTTGATGGAAGTTTGGATTCAGCTGCAGTTCGTTATTTCCTGATTGAATCGAGTGCAAATGAAGTTGCTCAGCTTCAGGCATTTTACACCACAAAAAAGAGTAATGCAACCTCCTTAAAATGGGCCAAGAAGATTGACATTAACAATGTAAAGCTGAATAGTTTTATTTCATTTTTGGCTCTTTCAAAAAAAATTGAAAAGGTATCCGTTAATATCGAAGAGACTTGGTCAGATGAACCCTTGCCTGAGAAAAAATTCTATAATCCTCAATTATTAAAAACTTTTGAAAGTAAATACTACTCAACTTCTGATGCATTTTTGAAAAATCGTTACTGGTTTCAGGTTCTTAAGGGTTATTTTTATAGTGGTGATAACGAAAACACTTTGGTGTTTTTTCAGAAAACAGAAAATACTGTCCCTAAAAACACACTATATTATAGAGGTTTAGCTTACGTTGCAGGTGTAAATTATAAATACAAAAGGTTTGCCCTTTCCAATTATCAGTACAGCCAAGTTTTTGATCATTGCCCAGCAATGCGAATGTTAGCGGCCTATTGTTTTCATCCTCAAGAACAATCTGATTGGAATCAATCTCTAGCAATGGCCAAAACCAATGAAGAAAAAGCGGCTCTTTGGGCTATACATGGATATTATGGTAATGAAGAAAAGGCCATTGAGAAAATTGTTGATTTACATGCCAATAGCGAACATTTAGATTATTTATTGACTCGCTTAATAAACCACCAAGAAACAAAGTTGAGCGATAACTTCAACGAAAAAACTGTATTTGAAAATAAGAAACAAGTCAAAGCCGATGTGAATCAATCTGCATTAACACTAGTTTCTAGAATTGCTAATTCAA
Organism: Flavobacteriales bacterium; assembly: GCA_044369395.1. GTDB lineage: Bacteria > Bacteroidota > Bacteroidia > M30B66 > M30B66 > CALQRR01. The sequence continues at coordinate 1,824 of JBIPLZ010000217.1, forward strand.
ACATAACCAAACCTTATATGTGGCGAATGGCATGTGGATATTTGGAAACATTAAACGGGAATTATGATCAAGCAGAATTTAATTTTGAAAAAGCAGAAAATCAAATGCCCATAACGAGTTTATCCAAAAATCAATTACGCTTGCTTCGTTTTGTGAATAATTTAAGTAGAATAGATGAGATTGATGCAACAAATGAAAATACGATTATCAATGATTTGAAATGGTTATATACTGAACTACCATCAAATGACGAGTCGGTATTTCGCTATCAAAATGCGTCAAGTTGGAGCAAAAGTTATTTATCCGCTTTGTATAAAGCAAAAAATAATTTTATCATGTCCGAATTATTTATGAGCAAACCTGATTTTTATAAAAATGAGAATAATCTGCAGTTAATGAAAACATTTCTGATGAATAAAAATCCTTCAGAAATGGAGAAAATTGGAGCGTCTATCTACTCAATAAATCTCAACGATATTAATCAATTCCAGGCTGTAAAAGCAACTTTCAACAATCAAATCCCTGCGGCGATTGACTTTATGCAACAAACAGATTCACTTCAATATGCGGTACTTCTTGGTAATCCATTTAATGGATCAATTAAAGATTGCCACGATTGTGATCATGCGGCGTATCAGAAAGTAAAGTACACACACATTGACTTTTTAAATAAAATAAAATTGATGCAAGATAATTTGGTAAATGGTTTGGACGCATACAACAACAATATGTTGCTAGGGAATGCCTTTTATAATATAACTCATTTCGGTAACGCTCGTTTGTTTTATCAAATTAAAATAGAATTACCTAACGCCCCCGAATACAATTGTAAACAAGCGAAAATGTATTATCAAAAAGCGTTAGAATCTGCAATTAACCTCGAACAAATAGCAAAATGCAATTATATGTTAGCTAAATGTGAGCGTAATGATTTTTATAACCAGCAGGCACTTATGTACGAAAATCCATGGGATGTAGAGAACGAAACCATTAACTTTAAAGAATGGAAAGGATTTAAATTACTAAAGAATCAATGTTCTTCTACAAAATTTTATCAAGATGTTATTCGAGAATGCGGGTACTTTAAAACTTATTTGATGCAGCAATAAATATTAAGAAACATTCATTAATAATTGACATTTCATAAGAGCTACTGAAAATTAGAGTTTTAATGCAAGTATTGACTACCCCCGAAATTGGTTTATTTCCGTATAATCCTGCATCACCGTGAATTTCTTATGTGTCCCATCCGAGAACTATAAGTCTAAGAACTAAAAACGCTTCTTTAAATCTTGTTTTCTTCATGGTTTTCTATTCTAAAATTAGTGATTTTCTCTGATTGCCTGCCGATCCTTAAAGCTTGAAGAATTCTAATTTCTATTGGCCAAATTTTAGAGGAACATTCAAAAAACCATGCTCGTATATGATTTCAATTCGTTATTGTTTATATTTTATTATTTCCTCTATCATTCAATATTTTTTTCGCAAGTAAAAAGTCAAATTTACTCCACTCGTTCTTTTTTTGAATTAAATCTTCTAATTCAATTTCTGTGAAACTGAATAAATAATAATCTTTATCAACTAACTCAATATGAGATAAAATATCAACTTGGATTAAGTTGTCTACAATTTTAAAATCTTTATTTCTCACTTTAACTAAAAACTCTTCTGTTAATCCTGTTGATCCTGTGGCATCATAACTGAAAGAAACATCTTCCAATATATATTCAATACTAGCTTCATTTAATAATCCCACAAATTCTAACGCACTAATCTTAGAATTGAATTTGTCATATAATTCATAGTCATTTGATGAAATGTTTGTTTTTGGTTCGTCTATCTGAATTGAATTACTTTTAGAATTTATTAATCCTCTAATAAACTGATATCCGCCAAATATTATAGCTCCCCAAAATATTAGTCCGAAATCAGCCAATGTCATTATGATTCCTCCAATACACCATAAAGAACCCCAAAGCATGTCTTTATTGGAATGATTATTTTTTGCTTTAATATTCATTTTCAATATTCTTTATAATAATTAATGATTTTTCTTCATCATTACCTTCATTTATAAGTGCAGTATTTACTTCATATCGACTCATTTTTTTATCAATAAGAAGTTTTTTGGCATATCCATAAACATGTTCTATGCTTTTCATATTTCCCAATTATTTATTGTTCGAATAATGCTGATAAAATGCAAATAATTTAAAATTCAATATGAATTATCTAATCCTTTTAAAAATTTAAATAAACCAAATAGAATTGCACCCCAAGCAATTGTGTAGCTGCCTCCTTCAGAAGCTGAAGAATATGAACCAATTGTTACAACTAGCCCTCCAATACACCATAAAGCTCCATAAAGTATAGCTTTTTTAGATTCTTCATTTACTTCATATTCATTTCGTTTTTTATTGATTCTAACATGTATTGCTTTTTGCAAATTAAAGTCAGTATCTTCAACTTGTTTCCATTTATTCCATTGCTCTGTCCAAATATTAGTATTTAGCCCGATCTTATTATCATCTATTAAATTTTGAATTTCTTCTCTTGAATAACTTTGAGTAAAATCCTCATTT
>JBIPLZ010000218.1:0-4398 GCA_044369395.1 Flavobacteriales bacterium
TGGCAGAATATTAAATCCAATATAAAAATATTTCTAAATCTTCGCTATTGTTTGATGTTAGTTATTTGCAAAATGGAATGTACTATTGAGTATTAACCTCTGGTCAAAACATCAATAATGGAAAACTAATTATGACAAAATAAATTTTAACGTCACAATCATTCGATTCCATTTTGTTAATTCAAAAATCTGGAAAGCACTATCGTTCCATAAAATCACGTTTCCGTTTTTCAATACCGATCATAAACTGATAAGGAGGTTTTCCATTTTCACCATCCACAGAACGTTTTTTGGCATCTAGTTCTCTTACAACTTTATTGAACGTTTCTTCTGCTGCAATTACACTCATGATATTTCTGGTGTAGTTAAAGAAATACCATTTCTGAGATTCCAGTTCAATGTAAAAGTTCAAGATGTCACCGCCTCGTTTTTTCACTAATTCGATTTTACCTTTTAATACTTTGTTGATGGGTGTTTTGCCTATATTAGAAACAGAAAGCCAACCTTCAGAAATGTAAGAGCGAGTTTCTGTGTTCCATTTCATTTCAACATTTGTGAAAACGATTGATTTATTTAACTCATCAGGAAAACGTTTTATGGTTCCTGTGGATGCTAAATCTTTCAAAATTCGATCGGATGATTCTTTTCCAATTAGACCAGTTAATGATTTTTTGTAATCGCTCGAGGCAATATCAGATGGTTGCAAACCACTGCTAGATGCAATGCCTTCTTCAATCATTTTCCAAAGTTCTGATGCAAAGAAAAAGTCAATGGCAATGATTGCTTTAAACTTGGTTTCATCACTGGCAATGCTGTGTGATGCTTTGCCATAAGTTTGAAGTTTCACCTGACCTAAATCTAATCCGAAATTTAAATTCCCTTCACCCGAAACATCACAATTCGACTGCTTCATAGCAACATAATCGTCGGCTAATTCGGGATCGGCAAATTTTGCTTTGCTCGTAAGCTGAAATTCCTGAGTTGTCTTGTTGAATTTCAATAAACCACGTGAATTCAAGATTTCTTGGTCGCCAGTTTTTTCTTTTTTCGACATAAAAACTGGGTATACGTGCGTTGAATCTTTTACCAAAACAAGACCTGCCATAAGTTTCTCATTGTCTAAGCTACGCGGAATTGAGTCAACCGGAATTTGTATATCGCTTGGGTCGATAGGTGCTTTAAATTTGAGCCAGTTTTTATTCAGGGTAGCACAACCATGAACAATACGAACACCTCCGTCGAATGTTAAACTTTTATCTGGAGCGAAGAGATTTACTTTGCCTTTGAATTCAAAGTTTGGACTAAATGTGAAATTTAATGTTTCATCGATATCACCTGTTCCAATAGTATTGCCAGCCGAATCCTGACTTATTTTGCTGAATACGATCTTCTGGATTTTACCTAGTTCATCTTCAAAGTCGTAGCTTCCACTCGCTGTGTATTTTCGTTTCGCAATAATATCTATGGTTGCGTCGTAAATGTCGTGGTACTTCAAATCGTTATTTGCATTTAAACGCGAATTTTTCAATGTTGTCATCACTGCATTTCGCTCAACATTAATTTTTTCATCTGCCGGGTAAATTGTAGCGTCGGCAACACGAATTAATTTAACCCCATCAGTTCGAATGGTTCGGTCCGACATGGCATATTTTGCCTTGGGTGCAACAAACGTGATAGAATCTTGATCGGGCCTGATGGACACGAACCTCGATCCAATTAAGTCGATTTCGTTCATCGATGAATTCATATCAACTTCATCTTTATCCATGTACCATCTAAGTTCATCCATGTATGCAATGTATTTGTTGACAGGGAATTCGATATATGAGTCAGCTGAATTAGATTTGAATTGACCTTGACGATTTTTAAAACTCACATCGGCTTTAACATTATCGGTTTTGATAGCTACTTCTTTTGTTCCATCATTTTTCGTTTCATCACGAGCCGTAAATGCAAACGAAGCTGTATCCGATTTGAAATCTTCTTTACGGAATCGGAAATTCTTGGAGGCTACTTCGGCACTTGAAAATTCAAGCATTCCGGCACCAGTCATTCCTGTTTCACCGATTGAAATTTTTCCATTTAACTTCGATTCTCCAGAATACATCACAATAGCTTGAGATGTTTGTGCAACTTCAAACTTATTAGGTTGATAAGGCTCCCAATGCAATTTTACATCAGCGGCCTCAACATCTGGGAATTCTACATTGCCTTGTTGTGCGGCTTTTACTGTTAAACTTCGACATAAAGCATTGACTGAATCAGGAAAGAAGACAAAATCGTTTGATTTGGCAGATGTAGTTAAATACTTAATCTCTCCATCGCCGCGAAGTCCTTTGTGACTCATTTGAATATTATTAATAAATACTCCTTTGCTTTGATAAATCGGAAGACCTTCTTCCTCGGTTGAGCGTTTAAATCCAAGTGAAAAATCTTCTTGTAAACGCAACTCTTCTCTTAAATCTGGAAAAATACCTGCCGAAACAAAATTTCCTTTGAAGTTCAATCCTTCATTTGAGAAATTATCTAGACTGTCTACAACATATGGATCTAGCTGAAAGTAAAAATTGCTTCGATTGTATACATTATTTAAAATGGAGCCTTTTTGATAATAGGCATATGAGTTTTTAACTGAATTGAAAATGGGGTATTGCGCTAAAGATTTTACCCCACTTTTGTTGTAGGGATGATCAATCAACAAATCACCAATAACGTTTTCAATAACGGTTTTTACTTTAATAAGTGGTTTTTTTCCATACTCGTTCATTTCACCTCCTTCAACCCGAAGTCTCAACGAGTCAACATTTTCGAGATTGAGTTTGAATTTATCATATTCGAAATTGAATTTCTTTCCAAAGAACTCAAATCGTCCAGCCATGATCCGCCCAGCAAAATCGAAGTCGCGGTTTTTATGAATCATCAACTCCTGATTTCTGGGGTAGATAACCACATTTTGCGAATCGCTGAGGAAGATGCGTTCCACTCCGCTCATGCGTAAATCATAATTCAACAAACTGAGTTCAGCATTATTATCTGAACCACTCACATTTGAAATAAACTGAATCACATCATAATCGGCCTTGCCATTAATTGCCAAAAGATATTTGCGTAAACGAGGTTTGAACTTTACCATTTGCGTTTCTTCATTGTACTGAACAAATCCTTTAACAGATAATCGCCGAAGAATATGGCGAATTTGCGTTGGTTCTATACGGTAAAATCGGGCTACTTCATCCGAATGAAATTCCTCACGTTGTCCATTAGCATCCGATAAATTCTTCAACACCGCCAAGGGGCTTTCTTCATCCATCCCTTGCAACTCGATATAGCGTTCTTCTCTAAAATAATCGGACGACTCGAACAAGGCTTTACTTTCTACAGCGCCAGGAATTGCTTTAAAACGAAGGGTTGATTCATCCACTTTCCATTCCAATACTTCAAAATCCATGTCCAATTTATGGTAGGTATTCGAAAATGTGGTTTTTGATGTGCCTTCATTATTTCGAAGTAAATAAAATTGTCTTTTGTCATCGAGGTATCGAAAAATCAATCCTGGATGAATGATTGAATCTTCTTCAAGGCGAATGAGGACTGATGCTTGTGAAGATTGCAAACTATTCTTCTCTATCAAAAAAGCAGAAGATTGAACTTGAATAAATGGTTTTCCTTCGCGCTTGAAAACAAATGTAGCTTGATTGTTTTCATTCCCTGATCCTAATAACTGCGCCCCCTGAACAGTTAAACCTCCAACATAATCAATGTTTTTGAAGATTCCTGGTATAGAAAATTCAGTATTATAGGATGTAAATCGTGGATAGGTCGTTTCGCGACTACTTGGATTGTCTGTGAGTTTTTCATTTACCTGACCTAAAAGTGGTTCTTTAAAATATTTCGGAAAAATGAAAGTGGCACTATCTGAACTGAACTTCGTTGTTTTTAATTTAAGGGTGTATTTTTTAAGCGTAGCATTGGCTTCGGTTTCTTTTAACCCGGCGCGTTCCCAAAGCAATTTACCTCCCTTTCCTTCGAATTGATAGTTTGTAGGATAAAATACTCCGGATGTATTGAATATGATGGTGCTATCGTTGCGAGTTACTCCGCGAAGATTCGTGTTCGATAGAGTTAAATTAGGTAAGCTATCGAACCCAAATTTTATTTCCGATGTACCTATATACCAAGATATTGCATCCGATTTATACAAAGCATTGTATCGAAATAAATTCTCAGAAGTGATAAGGTATTGATCGAATTTCCCAGCAGTTATTTTCGAAATTAACAGGTTCAATTGCTGGTTCCAGTCATTATATAAATCAAGGGGTTTATTACTCTCAGAATAAGCAATCAAACATTGAAAATAATCCCTAAAATTGGGAATAGCCGTCATCCGTTTTTTTAACA
>JBIPLZ010000219.1:0-4390 GCA_044369395.1 Flavobacteriales bacterium
CAAAATTTCCGATTCGATCAATCATATTCGGTCGAAACTTATGAAGATCATCGCATGGCAATGGCATTTGCACCCTTGGTTTTAAAAATTCCCAGATTAATCATACAACATCCCAATGTGGTAAAAAAATCGTATCCCTCATTTTGGATAGATATTCAAAAAGTGTTGTAAACGTTAAACAATAGACCGTTTTAATGTTGAATTCAAAAATTAAAAAAAATAAAATTTCGGTTAAATCACTTTCTAATTAAACAAAAACGTAATCCGTTTGTAAAAAGGGTTACCTTTGCCAAAATAATATTTTTTTAGAATGAAAAATGGAACAGTAAAGTTCTTTAATGATGCGAAAGGTTTCGGATTTATTAAAGACGATGAATCAGACAAAGAATACTTCGTACACGTATCAGGTCTAGTAGACGAGATTCGTGAAAACGATAAAGTTAGCTTTGATCTACAAGAAGGAAGAAAAGGATTGAATGCAGCAAACGTACGTCGTACGGCTTAAGCTGATAATCACCATTTCAACATGATTGAAAGTCCTGCTTCGGCGGGACTTTTTTTTTGATTTATCCTATAACAGAAAAACAATAAACTTAACTTATATCGTTTCAAAGCATGTAGGTTTAAATTTTTAAAGTCAATTCATTTGATTTAAAGATTGACATAAATTCTAAGGCATTTTATACCTTCGTCGAAATAAAAAACGTAAAAATGAATTGGTTAGAAACCCTCTTAGAACTTCTTAAATACAGTGTTCCATTGCTCATCGTCTTTGGATTTATCTATTTTATTCTGAATAATTATCTTCAGGAGAATTTCAAACTGCGTTCGCTCGATTTAAAGCTGACCAATCAAAATGCGATTACGCCCATTCGCATTCAAGCATACGAGCGTATCATCGTATATCTTGAACGCATAACTCCCAATAATATGGTGATGCGTATACATTCGCCCGGAATGAGCGCTCGCACGCTTCATTCGGAGATTTTAAAAACCATTCGTAACGAATTCGATCATAACATTGCTCAACAAATGTATATGTCTAACGCTTCTTGGGAATTGGTAAAAAGTGCCAAAGAAGAAATGGTTAAACTTGTCAATGCAGCTGCATATAAAGTTGGTGATTCGTCCGATGGATTGGAATTAGCGAAGCTTTTGCTAGAAATTTCAGGTAATGTTGAAAAGCTTCCTACGCAGATTGCATTGGAATATGTAAAAAAGGAGATTCGTCAATCGTTTTAAATGTACATTTTAGTTCAACTCATTATTTTAAGATGAAAACATTTTCAAAATTCGGCATACTCATGCTTGGAATTATTATGCAGCAAGAATCAAAGGCACAATTAACATATCCTCAAACACGTAAAACCGATGTAGTTGAAGATTATCACGGAACCAAAGTCGCTGATCCATATCGTTGGCTCGAAAATGATACTTCTGAAGAAACGAAAGCTTGGGTGAAATCCGAAAATGAAGTCACCAATGCCTATCTCTCTAAAATTCCATACCGAAATAAAATTCGTGATCGCATAAACGAACTACTTAATTATCCAAGATATTCAGCACCTTTTAGCGCTGGGAAATTTTATTTATATAGTAAGAACGACGGACTGCAAAACCAAAGTGTGTATTATCGTCAAGATGGACTTTCGGGCGAACCAGTTGAGTTTTTAGATCCTAATAAATTGGCTGCAGATGGAACGGCATCGGCGGGTTTTGCTGGAGTATCGACCGACAAAAAATACATTGCTTACACAGTGAGTCGTGCAGGTAGCGATTGGTCTGAAATGCGCATTCGTGAAATTGCAACCGGGAAAGATTTGCCCGATGTTATTCAATATGTGAAATTCTCCGGAGCTGCATTTGTGGGTAATGGCTTCTACTATTCTCGTTATCCTTCGCCTGAAAAAGGGCAGGAACTTTCTGGTCAAAACCAGTTTCATTCCATTTACTACCATCAATTGGGCGATTCTCAAGACCGCGATCGTTTGATATTCATCGATAAAGCCAATCCGCTGCGTTACCATTCTGCATCTGCGACTGAAGACGAGCATTTTTTGGTGCTTTCAATCAGTGAAGGAACTGACGGAAATGAAACTTGGATTCGTGATTTGAAGGCAGGCGAGGAATCCTTTCACCCACTTATCAGCAAATTCGATTTTGTGAGCAATGTGGTCGATAACGAGGGAGATAAGCTTTTGGTTCATACCAATATTGATGCTCCCAATTATCGCTTGGTCTTAATCGATCCGAAAAATCCTGATAAAGCCAATTGGAAAAATATCATTCCCGAAAGTGGAAATTTACTGAAAGGAGTTTCTACTTGCGGTGGTAAATTGTTTGCGGAATACCTCAAAGACGTTAATTCGCAGGTGTTTCAATACAGTCGTTCAGGTAAGATGGAACATGAAATTGACCTTCCTGGTGTTGGTGCAGCAGGCGGATTTGGTGGATATAAAAATGAAACATTTTGCTTTTACACATTCACATCGTTTAACTATCCACCAACTATTTTCAAGTACGATATTGTTTCAGGTAAATCGACTGTTTTTAGAAAATCGGAAGTGAAATTCAATCCCGAAGATTACGAGGTGAAACAAGTATTTGCGCCAAGTAAAGACGGGACCAAGGTGCCGATGTTTGTGGTGCACAAAAAAGACATCAAACTCGATGGACAAAACCCAACATTATTATATGCTTACGGAGGATTTAACATTAGCTTGGAGCCAGGCTTTTCGGCAACACGCGTTCCGTTTTTAGAAAATGGAGGAGTGTATGTGATGGCTAATCTTCGAGGCGGTGGTGAATATGGCGAAACATGGCACCGTGCAGGAATGATGGATAAAAAACAAAATGTATTTGACGATTTTATTGCCTGTGCTGAATGGTTGCAATCCAATAAATACACATCCAAAGAAAAACTTGCTATACAAGGAGGTTCTAACGGCGGTTTGTTGGTGGGCGCTGTTATGACTCAACGTCCTGATTTGTTTGCAGCATGTATTCCTCAAGTGGGCGTAATGGACATGTTACGCTTCCAAAAATTTACCGTTGGCTGGGGCTGGGTGGATGAATATGGTTCGTCCGACGATGCCAAAATGTTTCCTGTGCTTTACGGATATTCACCATTACACAACATCAAAGAAGTTTCGTATCCAGCAACGATGGTTATGACAGCCGATCACGACGATCGTGTTGTTCCTGCACATTCGTTCAAGTTCATTGCTACTCTGCAAGAAAAACACAAAGGCGCCAATCCCGTTTTGATTCGAATTGAAACCAATGCAGGACATGGAGCCGGAACAGCATTGAATAAATCGGTAGAACAAGCCGCCGATATTTATTCATTCATCTTTTATTCAACAAAATCGCCAGTGCGCTATTAATTATGCAAGAACCCGAAGAATTTCAGGAATTAACCGACGCCAATTTTTTCACTGTTGCCGAAGTGTATCAACTTACCGAAATGGTGAATGAAACCTTAGCAAAAGTGACTTATCATTATTGGGTAAATCGCGCCAATGATCAATTATTCGAAGTGCTCGATTGGATTACCTTTGAATTTTCGAGCGGTAAAAATTTGTCGATAACTGCAGGAGAAGAATCTGACGGAATTAAACTGGTGGAGCCCAACATTGACGCAGAGCGCAAACGCATTGAAGAAGAATTTAAAGGAGTCGTTACCATTGAGTCGCGCGATGCATCTAAAATCAAGTATTGGAAAGATGCAATTGGTAAATCGATAACACCTTCTTTCATTAAACATGAAGGAAGAGTATTGAATGAAAGTATCGTTCTGAAATTTGAAGAAGCCGAACCGGTAGAAATATTTTTAGGATTGGAAGGATTGGAAGTGGATGAATATGATGATGAATTAGAAAACTGAGTATGACCAAAGCAAAAAAACAACAAGAAGCGAATAAACCGAAACGGAATCCTGTGTTTGATGGTGTGTGTTTGGCGAGTGCATACATCATGCAAGACGGTAAACCCGTAGGTTTTATGTATCGTGAGAAACCTGAAGAAGAATTGGATTCAGGTTGGCGCTTTTTATCGGGCGAAGAAGATGATGCATACCTCGACAATGAAGACAATTATGGAGTATACGATATTGAAGCGGTAATACTTGTAGACCCTGCAATTAAACAGTATTTAAAACTGCCTTATGGTGCAGAGTTGGAGCGCAAAGACGATCATTTTATTGAGCTGATTGAAGAATAAGTAGCTGATTCTGTTTGAAATCTTGCTTCAATAATAAAAAATACGCCATTTTCAATGAATCATTTGTTTTAAAGTCTTGCTTTTTCCTATCATTGTCAAATGAATCAATACCTCGTCGATCTAGATTTGCCTCTCGAAATGACCGAAGAGTTTATTTCCTTAATTCCCC
>JBIPLZ010000436.1:0-4387 GCA_044369395.1 Flavobacteriales bacterium
ACACAATCCTTAGCTGCTGCATCTTGTTCAGGATGGACTGGAAATGCCGATGACGATGTTTGGTATAAGTTTGATGTCGTAACTCCATCTACTGTTACAATCGATGTAACAGCTTCTACAACGAATATGGATCCAGTGGTTCAACTTTTCTCTGGAAACTGTGGTTCACTTACATCCGTTCAATGTAACGATGCAAGTTTGAATGGAGGAGTTGAGCGTATAAGCCGTTCATTTACTCCGGGTTCTTATTACCTTCGTGTTTATAATTATGGAGTTGGAACTGGAGCTGGTGGGGTACATACTATTTGTATTTATTCTAACCCAGTTAGTGCACAACCTGTAAACGATAATACTGCCAATGCCATTGTATTGCCATTCGTAGTAGATTGTTCGCCTCAAGGTCCTTATGAATCTTTACATGGAACTCGTACCTATTTAGATGCAACTCCAGCAGGAACAGCAAACGACGATGTATGGTTCAAATTTGTAACTACATCAGGGGTTGCTAACATTGCAGTTTCTGGATCGAGTGGATATGATGCTGTTTTCCAAGTATTCCAAATGAGTTCTGCTAAAGTTATTACAGCAACTTTCCCGGAAATGGATTTAACAGGTGCAGATCAAATTGAGGAACAAATTATTTATGGATTAACTCCAGGTCAAACGTATTACATCCGTGTATACGATTTCTTTGGTACTAATCCATCAGGTAACTTCTCTATCTGTGCATACCAGACACCGCCACCAGATAATAATCTCTTAGTAGGTGCTGAAACAATTTTCCAACAAAACCAAACTACTTGTGGAGGTTCAACTGTAGGTTTCACATTAAGTGCAACAACAGATAATTCTGCTCTACCTTGTACAGGAACAGCTGATGATGATGTTTGGTATCAATTTGTTGCAACAAGTCCAACACCAACTATTGTTGTTACAGGTTTAAATGGAATGGATCCAGTTGTCGATTTGAGAACAAGTGGTAACCCAGGAACAAACATTTTATGTTCTAATACAACAAGTGCTAACGGAACAGAAACTATCAATGCTACAGGTTTAACCGTAGGAGCGACTTACCGTGTTCGTGTATATTCTTTTGGAAATGCACCAGTTAACCAGGGTGTATTCAACATCTGTATTTATGGTCCAGCTAGTCCTCCAATCAACGATAATTGTGCAGGTGCAATTGCATTACCTAATACATCACCGTGTACATCTGTTAACGGTTTAACAACTGGAGCTACTCAATCTCAACCAGGTTGCGGAGGAGCTGCTGATGATGATGTTTGGTATCGTTTTGTAGCTGCTAATACAACAGCAACCGTTACTGTAACAGGAAACTTCGGATTCGATGCGGTAGTTCAAGCTTTTGAAGGACTATGCGGTAGTTTAAACCCAATTGGATCTTGTGTAGACAATGAGGCTTCTGGAGGATCAGAAAACCTTTTATTGACTGGTTTAACACCAGGTCAAACGTACTATGTTCGCACATACGATTATTTCTCAGGTGCTATTGCAACTCCAGACTTTACGATCTGTTTAACAGGTACACCTCCAGTAAACGATAATATTTGTTCTGCAACATTGGTAACAAATATTTCGAAAACACTACTTCCATCTATTGCAACTGCAACCAACCTAGGTTCAACAAATAGTACCTTCCCAGGAATTCCTTTGGGTACATTTGGAGCACTACAGAATGATGTTTGGTATAAGGCAGTAGTGCCTGCAAACGGTGTAGTTGCTGTAAACGTTTCCTCTTTATCTATTGGAGATACACGTTTACGTATTTACGGATCTAGCGATAATACGTGTACAGGTACATTATCACTTTTAGGTGAAGATGATGACAGCGGTCCATTAACTGGTTCATACAAGTATTTGAGTGGTTTAACTCCAGGTACTACGGTGTTTATAGCTGTTGATGCATATTCGACATCTAATTTCGGTAATTTCTCTCTTCATGTTTCCGATGGATGGATTTGGAAAGGAACTGGTGGTACTGCATTAAATGGTACAGGAAACTGGATCAATCAAGCTGCGGGAGAAGCAACACCTGCTCCAGGAGCTTCGAATATAATCAACGTTTCTGTGGGTAATGGAGTTTCATTCCAACCGCAAGTAACAGTTAATACAACAGTTGCTGGTATTTACTTGAGAGGTACTGCATTTACACCAGCTTCAGTTTCTATTAACTCTGGAATTACACTTACATTAGATGGTTCATCTGCTGCAGGTAGAACAATTGACGGAGCTGGAACTTTTGGTCGTATTTCAGGACCAGGAACACTAGCGCTTTCAGGAACAGGTTATACGATTGCGCCTTCATCAATTGGAAGTATCCGATTTGGTGGTAGCAATCCTATTAATGTTACACTTGCAAATACTGCAGCCGTTAATTCCAACAATAAGATGGTGTTTGAGAATTCATCCTCACTATTCTCTGGTTTACCAACATACGGTAACTTAACAGGTAACATTACATACCGTCGTCAAGGTAATCCGAGTCAATATGTATTCAACTTCTGGTCTTCACCGATCGCTGCTGGTACGTTGGCTAGTTTAACAGCTCCAGGTTACATTGCTAATACTTACGAGTATAACACAGCATTAACTACTGGTTTAGATTATGATGGTACGCAATTAGGTTGGGCTCAATTAGGGCCATCGGCTGTTATGACTCCAGGTCGTGGTTACATTGCAACAGGTGCTGGTTTAGCAACATTTACAGGTGCTCCAAACCAAACGGATATTACGTATACTCCAGGAGTTGGAGGAGGTGGTAACACATTCAACCTTGTTGGTAACCCGTATCCATGTCCAATTAGTCCTTCTGCATTCTTAGCTACAAACTCAGGACGTATTCAAGGAAGTGTGCTTTATGTTTGGGATGATGATGCATCTGGTGGGGTTAACTACACCGCTGGTGACTACATTACTTCAAATGGTGCAGCAACTGTTAATGGTCCAAACTCTGGATCTCCATTTACGAACATTGCAGCTTGTCAAGGTTTCTTTGTTGGTTACACACCTTCATCTGGTAACATTTCTTTTGCGCAGTCTCACAAAACAACTGGAACAAATAGTACATTCTTTGATGTTGCTACAAATCCATTGTTGAAACTACGTTTAGAAAATGCATTCACACAAGCAAGCGAAACTGTTGTTGCTTTTGCTGATGATGCAACAGATGCTGTTGATAATCAATACGACGCACTTCGCATGCCAGGTAACAATGCAATTGGATTGTATACAACAAATGCAGATCAAAACTTTGTATTCCAATATTGGCCAACGTTAACAAACGAACGTATCGTTGCATTGGGTGCATTGAATACAGTGGATGGTCCAGCTAGCATCACTATGAATCAATACGATAATTTTGATGCTTCTACAGTTGTATTCTTAGAAGATATGACAACAGGAACGTTCCACAATTTGACTGCTAATCCGACGTATACATTTGACAATGGATTGATTTCAGAAAGTACTTCTCGTTTCCGCTTACATTTCCGTGCTCCAATTTCGGTTGCAGCGTCTTCTGATTGTGCTGGTAACAATGCAGGTAAATTGATTATGAACAACCCGAACAGCAATCCAATTGTAGCTCAGGTTGTATCTAGCGACAACACAGTTATTTCTACAACAGCTGCCTTTACAGGTGAAGCAATTGTCAATAACCTTGCTGCTGGAACATATCAATTGAATTTCAATTATACAGATGGTACTTCTACTCAAAAATCTGCTTCTATTAGTGATGCAGGTATGCCAGTAGCTGCTTCATTCCAAGCAAGTGCAACAAACGTATCTATTGTTGATGCAATTGTTGAATTCCAAGGAACTGCAGTAGGTGCAACTGAATTAATCTGGAATTTCGGAGATGGTACAATTGTAACTGGCGATATCAATCCAGTTCACGCTTACATGGCACCGGGTATTTACACGGTAACATTTACAGCATTGAACGGTGGTTGTGGTTCTGAAGCTACAGCAATTGTGAATGTTTCTGATGTAACTACAGGTCTTGCAAATGTTTCTGGTAAGAATGGATTCTCTATCTATCCAAACCCAGCAAACGAAACTGCTAACTTGTTGCTTAATGTTGATCTAAAAGATTCTGAAGTAACAATCAGTATTACTGATGCTTCTGGTCGTTTAATTAACAAGCACAACATGAACAATCTTCGTTCTGGTGCAATCGTTGCTCTTGATATCAACGATTTAGCAAATGGTGTTTATGAAGTTACTATCGATAGCAAAAACTTCCACAATGTGGGTCGTTTAACAATCGCTAAGTAATCGATTATCATATCATCCTTATAAAAGAGGGGCTGAATTTCAGCCCCTCTTTTTTTTATGCATTAATGTTATGTGATAGAAGTTTTGAGCC
>JBIPLZ010000220.1:0-4343 GCA_044369395.1 Flavobacteriales bacterium
GACCTAGAAAAAATCAAGCGTTTTAAGGACATTCCTTTTTTGCCTATTCAGTTTTTCAAGGAGCAATCCATTTTCAATCAGAATATGATTGAAGAAGTAACTTTTAGAAGTTCGGGAACAACAGGTAAAGACACATCTGCTCACAAAGTTGCAGAATCCTCATTGTATAAGGAAAGTTATTTGCGGTGTTTTGAAATGCAATACGGAAATGTATCCGATTATATTATTCTTGGTTTACTTCCTTCTTACTTAGAGCGACAAGATTCTTCACTTGTTTATATGACTCAAGGTTTAATTGAAAAATCAGGCCGGTCTGAAAGTGGTTTTTTTCTGAATAATTATTCCGAATTGGCTTCACTACTTGAAATTCTCAAAGCGAAGAATGAGAAGGTTTGGTTGATTGGAGTAAGTTTCGCATTGATCGATTTTTCAGAATTAAATCCACCCGTTTGGGAGAATTTAATTGTTGTTGAAACTGGTGGTATGAAAGGACGAAAAAAAGAAATGATTCGGCAAGATCTCCACGAAACCATTCAAAATAATTGGCCTGTTAAAAAAATACACAGCGAATATGGAATGACTGAATTATTAAGCCAGGCATGGATGGATGATTCTGGGAAATTTCGATGTCCTCCTTGGATGTCGATAAGAATTCGGGAAATCAATGATCCGTTTGAATCAGATAAGGTTGGTGTAAGAGGCGGTATTAATGTGATTGATTTAGCTAATTTGGATTCCTGTTCATTTATCGCAACGCAGGATCTAGGAATTGCTTGGGAAGATGGTTTATTTGATGTAATTGGCCGTTTCGACAATAGCGATATACGAGGATGCAATCTACTTATTTAATAAGTTTGTTTATATTCGCAAAACAGTTTGAAAGTTTTCATTTTCTGAATGCTTTAATTATAGGGCATCTCAGAAATATTTCATCTGTTTAATAATTATGTTTGAAATTTACTGCTGAATATATTTGCTCATAAGGATTCTATTCCTATCTTTGCAGCCCATTTGGAAAAACCGTATTCTTAAATACTAAGAAACATTGGATACATTAAGTTATAAAACAGTTTCGGCCAACAAGGCTACAGTAACCAAAGATTGGGTACTGATAGACGCCGAGAACATGGTACTTGGACGATTGAGTTCGCAAGTAGCTATGCTAATTCGTGGCAAGAAAAAGCCAAATTACACACCTCACGTTGATTGTGGTGATAATGTAATTATTATTAATGCAGAGAAGGTTGTTCTTTCCGGTAATAAAACCGATGAGAAGATCTATACGCGTTACACCGGATATCCGGGTGGGCAGCGTTTTCAAACTCCGAGAGAGTTGCTAAACAAAAAGCCAGGCCTTATTATCGAAAAAGCGGTAAAAGGAATGCTACCTAAAACAAAATTAGGACGTGCTTTATTTGGTAATCTTTTCGTTTACGTTGGAAGCGAGCATCCACATGCAGCTCAGCAACCAAAAACCATTAACATTAACGATCTACGATAATGGAAATCATTAATACAAGCGGTAGAAGAAAAACGGCAGTAGCCCGTGTTTATCTTAAGCCAGGAACAGGAAAAATCACTATCAATAAGCGTGATATTTCTGATTACTTTACAGTTCCAACATTGCGTGGAAAGGTAAATCAGCCATTTCTTGTTACTGAACATGAAGGTAAATTTGATGTTACGGCAAATATTCAAGGCGGAGGAATTACCGGTCAAGCTGGAGCTTTGAGCCTTGCAATTGCTAAAGCACTTGTAGAGCTTGATGCAGCAAACAAACCGGCACTTCGTACAAATGGTTTGGTAACACGTGATCCTCGTATGGTTGAACGTAAAAAACCAGGTCAGAAGAAAGCTCGTAAACGCTTCCAGTTCAGTAAACGTTAATCATCCGTCCCTCGAATCACTATGTCAAGAGTATCAACTGATCAACTTCTGGAGGCCGGAGTGCACTTCGGTCACCTTAAAAGCAAATGGAATCCCAACATGGCTCCTTACATTTTCATGGAGCGTAATG
The DNA here is from genome assembly GCA_044369395.1 of Flavobacteriales bacterium. Classification (GTDB taxonomy): domain Bacteria; phylum Bacteroidota; class Bacteroidia; order M30B66; family M30B66; genus CALQRR01. The sequence goes on from JBIPLZ010000220.1 coordinate 2,018, forward strand.
GAATTCACGTAATCGACTTAAACAAAACGTTAGTAAAGCTTGAAGAAGCTGCTGCTGCACTTAAGCAAATTGCGAAATCAGGTAAAAAAATTCTTTTCGTTGCAACAAAAAAGCAAGCTAAAGAAATTGTATCTGAAACAGTAAAAAAGGTTAATATGCCTTATGTTACTGAGCGTTGGCCAGGTGGAATGCTTACCAACTTTGCGACAATTCGTAAAGCTGTTAAGAAAATGGCAACCATTGATAAAATGGCTTCGGATGGTACTTACGAGACCATTTCTAAGAAAGAAAAACTCACTATTACACGTGAACGTGAAAAATTGGAAACTCAATTTGGATCAATCACCGATATGAGCCGTCTTCCTGCTGCTTTGTTCATTATCGATATTTCGAAAGAACATATTGCAGTTGCAGAAGCTCGCCGATTGAATATCCCAACATTCGCGATTGTAGATACCAATTCTAATCCGAACCTTGTTGATTATCCAATTCCTGCGAATGATGATGCAGCAAAAGCAATCTCTTTAATTATGAATGTTATTGTTGGTGCAGTTCAAGAAGGACTTAGCGAACGCAAACAGGAAAAAGAAAAAGGAGATGATGAGGAAAGCAAAAAATCAGAAGTAGCAGCTTCATCTGAAGAAGCTAAAGATTAATATTCATAAACCTGAAAATATAAAATCATGTCAACTGTAGCAATTACTGCTGGTGATGTAAATAAACTACGTCAAATGACCGGCGCAGGAATGATGGACTGCAAAAAAGCTCTTACCGAAGCAAACGGTGATTTCGAAGCAGCTGTAGATTTCCTTCGTAAGAAAGGTCAGAAAGTAGCTGGAAACCGTGCTGATCGTGATGCTAACGAAGGTGTAGTAATTGCACGCGTTAATTCCGATAACTCTCGTGGTGTATTAATTGTTTTAAACTGCGAAACCGATTTCGTTGCAAAGAATCAAGATTTCATTGATTTTACTACCAAAATTTCTGACATCGCATTAAATACAAATCCTTCAGATGTAGAAGCACTTTTAGCTTCTTCTTTCGATGGTCTTCCAATTAGCGAGCGTATCAACGAACAGGTTGGTAAAATTGGTGAGAAAATGGAACTTCATTATTCTCAACTCGAGGCTCCGTATGTTGTAGCTTACAACCATCCAGGTTATCGTTTGGCTACGATTGTTGCTTTCAATAAATCAGGTGTTGAAGGAATTGAAGCAATGGCTAAGGATGTATCAATGCAAACTGCTGCAATGGGTCCTGTTGCTGTTGATAAAGACGATGTTGATTCAAGCACACTTGAGCGTGAATTAGACATTGCTCGCGAGCAAATTCGTGCAGAAGGTAAGCCTGAAGAAATGGTTGAAAAAATTGCAGCAGGAAAACTTGGTAAATTTTACAAAGACAATACACTTTTAAATCAAGAATTCATAAAAGACAACAAATTGACGGTTCGTCAGTATGTTCAATCGATTGACAAAGATTTAATTGTGACTGCATTTAAGCGTCATGCGCTTGGTAGCTAATTAATATTTTTAAAAAGAGAGAATTTATTCTCTCTTTTTTTTGTTCTTTAATCCCGTTATTTCGTAGCGGGATTTTTTTTGGATAGTAGAAGATATAAGCAATGAAATATAAACGTATACTCCTGAAATTAAGTGGCGAATCCCTTATGGGGAAAAAGAATTTTGGTATTGATCATGATCGTATTTCACAATATGCTCAAGAAATAAAAGAAATTCAGGCTGCAGGTGTTGAAATAGGTATTGTTATCGGTGGTGGAAATATTTTTCGCGGAATTCAGGCAGCAGAAGGTGGAATGGATAGGGTTCAAGGTGACTACATGGGGATGTTAGCTACAGTTATAAATAGCATGGCACTCCAATCGGCACTAGAAGAAATTGGTGTTCAAACACGGCTTCAAAGTGCAATTAAGATGGAACAAATTTGCGAGCCTTTTATCCGTCGAAAGGCTGTGAGGCATCTTGAAAAAGGTCGTGTTGTAATTTTTGGAGCAGGAACAGGAAACCCTTATTTTACTACAGACACTGCAGCAACACTTCGTGCAATTGAGATTGAAGCGGATGTTATTTTAAAGGGTACACGTGTGGATGGAATTTATACAGCAGATCCTGAAAAAGATCCTTTCGCTGTTAAATACGATGTTATTTCATTTACTGAAGTATACGAAAAAGGGTTAAACGTAATGGATATGACAGCATTCACGCTATGTAACGACAACAAACTACCAATCATCGTTTTTAACATGGATGAAAGCGGGAATTTGAAGCGTTTAATCGCTGGAGAAAACGTAGGGACGTTAGTAGAA
>JBIPLZ010000221.1:0-4330 GCA_044369395.1 Flavobacteriales bacterium
CAACGCAATAATGGGAAGTTCTGTTAGATTGTGTCGATTTCTAAATGTTGAATCGATTTTAAATTGCTCAACAGCATCTAACAATGGATGTCCAACAAAACTAACATCTACTTGAAAACGCGCATAAAACTCTTTTTCGAAAGGCAGAATCACATACATGCGATTGACTACTTTCTTAATTTTATGAACGCGACTCTGTTTCCAAGCCCAAATTTGAGGAGATATATAATAGAATACGCGAATGTTGTTTTTAGATGCAAATTCAGCAATCCGAAGATTAAAACCCGGATAATCAATTAAAATAAGAACATCTGGATTGTATTGAAGAATGTCTTGTTTGCAAAAACGTATATTTCGGATGATTGTAGGTAAGTTCATAAGTACTTCCGTAAATCCCATAAATGCCAAATCGCGGTAATGTTTTATTAAATCGCCACCCGCTTGAACCATTAAATCGCCACCCCAAACGCGGAATTCGGCATGAGTATCTACTTTCTTTAAGGCACGAAGTAAATTACTTCCATGAAGATCACCTGATGCTTCTCCTGCTATAACGTAATATTTCATAATTCTAAGCAAAGAAAACGATTCGGTTGAATAAAGCTCATGAGAAAATAAAAAATTATGTAGGTTTGAAGCATGAAGGTCACATTTTTAGGAACAGGTACCTCGCAGGGTGTTCCAGTTATATCATGTTCGTGCGAAGTTTGTAAGTCGGCCGACTTTCGAGACAATCGACTACGCTGCTCTATTCTCATTGAAAGCAACAACAATCATATACTTATAGATACAGGTCCAGACTTTAGGCAGCAAATGTTACGCGCACAGGTAAGTAAATTAGATGCCGTTTTATATACGCATGAGCACAAAGACCATATTGCAGGATTGGATGATATACGTGCCTTTAACTTCTTCCAAAAAAAACACATGGATTTATACTTGACTGCACATGTTGAGGAAGCCATTCGCAGAGAATTTGCGTATATTTTTGCGAACGATAATTATCCAGGAATTCCACTAGTAAACCTTCACCAAATAGACAATTCTCCATTCGATTTATTGGGAGAGCAAATCGTTCCAATTGCTGTATCACATTATAAAATGCCCGTATTTGGATATCGATTGAACGATTTTTGTTATGTGACGGATGCAAAAGAAATTGCTTCTGAGGAAATTGATAAAATGAAGGGAAGTAAGATTGTTGTTTTAAACGCGCTTCGCAGAGAAACTCATCCATCCCATTTTACGCTCGATGAGGCTGTTTCCATTTTGAAATACATCAAACCAGAACAGGCATACTTGACACATATTAGTCATCAAATGGGCTTACACGAAGAAGTTGAGGCGGAACTGCCGTCTTTTATAAAAATTGCTTACGATGGGATGATTCTGAATTTCTAATTATTTGATTCAAGATTATCCAAACAAAAGAACTCTTCCTTTCTTGACGTGTTTCTTTCCAGATTGATCAATGAAACTACTTCTAAAACTATAAGTTCCTGCAGGCATCATATTGCCATTAGATGATTTACCCGACCAGGATTTATTCAAATTATTGGAAACAAAAACTTCATTTCCCCATTGATCAAAAATAACCATCAAATAGGTAGAATCCATAATTCCAGTAACAACAACATTAAACGAATCGTTTACCAAATCATCGTTTGGTGTAAATGCTGTTGGAGCAAAAAACGTCAATACGAAATCAATTGTGACGGGCTTTGAAATTGAATCTTTACAACCAAATGCATTGGTCGCAATAAGTTTCACATCGAATGTACCTGAGCCAGGGAAAACATAATTAGGCTCATATAAATTTGAATAATCTCCCGATCCAAAATCCCAATAAAAGGCCGTGGCATTGTCAGTTTGATTAATAAAAGAAACGGTTGGGAACAAGCCTGGAATTGGAACAGTATCCGGTGAAAAAATAAAATCGGGTACTAAATTGAAGCGATAATCCGGAATCTCAACAACATAAGAAAGGATACAACCAAAACTATCTCGAACGGTTAAGTTGTAAAAGCCGGTTAACAAACTATCAATAAAAGTAGTGTCATTGCGTTGATCGTATGCGCTCCAAAAATAAGTGTACTCTTGCCTATTTAGACGTTCAACGAATGGTGTTCCTCCACTTGCAACAACTGTTGCAGAACCCAAACCAAACGAACAGGTATCGTCAGTTACTGTTATGACTGCATCGAAGTTATTAGCATCCGACATGAAAATTGAATCGACTGTAAAACAAAAACCAGATGTAACAGTAATAGTATGCCAGCCGAAAGTTAAATTCTGTGCAATGGCATTTGTTTGTCCCGATGGACTCCAATAATATGAAATAGGTGCCGTTCCGTTTTGAATTTGCACTTCGGCCCTTCCATTATTTGATCTGCAATCGACAGCCTGTAATTGATTAACGGATGTAATCTCAACAGAATTAAAACTAAATGCTAAGAGTTGTGTGTCAAGATTAATGTTTCCGCAATTATCTTCTACCAATCCAGCTAATTGAATCTCATATAGTCCACCTTGCGTTAAATTTTGATCCAACAACAAGGTGAAATCTTTGTCATACAATCCACCATTAATACATGCAATACTTGTTACATCGCTAATTGGAACTGAATTTCCAGAAGGATCGAACAGTTGAAACATTGAGACATCAACCGTATTACATTTAACAAACTCACTGAAACTGAAAGAAACAGCATTTGCTCCACAAGATACTTGAGAAGTAACGGCCAACAATGATGGAGGAGTAATGTCAATGATTCCAGCTGTGGAAAGTGAAAGATCAAGTTGATAACCACATTGATTTAAACCAGAAAAATTATTCACTAACAACGCATAAACATCACCGGCAGCAACTGTAATTCGTGGTTCATCTTGAGGATTAGGACCATCATTCATACCTGTAATCGCAGCTGGAACAGTTGAACCATTAAAATCACACCCTACTTCTAATAATGGATCAGTAGCAATATCGGCACACGTTGCATTTGTTAAGTTGTATAATGCCCAATCGTAATCATTATTACAGTTGGGAATAATATTAAATCCAAATAAACCGGGAGTTTGAACATTGATAATGTACCAGGCATTATTTCTTTCACCACTTGTTACACAACTCGAATTAACCTCACCTAAATAATTTCCTTCCCCATTGAATGAAGCGGTTTGATTGAATGAAATCGAACACACAGTGTAAGCTCCTAAACAATCTCCAGGCAAAGGAACTTGCGAAAAAGCAACTTGGCCAAAAATGATATTAATCAGCACTATAAGTACAGCTCTGATATAAAAACGTATATTTTTTTGCATAATTAAGCTCTGCATAATGCATCAGAGTTTTCGGTCTTTCTACAAAAATAGTTAAAACTGCGATAGTTTAATCATTCCTATAAAATTAATGACATTTACTTGCATTACGAAACTATAATAATGTCACATTAAACACATTACCATTATATTACAAATGAGTTAGATGATCTTAAAAATAGAATGGGTGTAATTTAAAATTATTCGATCTTGACCATTGGAGAGCGGGTGCTGGAATTTTAATCCACCGAAAAGTGCTCGCAAAGGTTTTCCATAACTTCCCTTTAATAGGCAGTTTGAGTAGGTCAATATCGAATGACATCGACCAAGTTGAAAATCGATCTATTGATGAATAGTCGTATGTCACACCATTATTCGACCATATATTATCTCTCCCTCCAAGCATTCCGCTTGCATTATACCCCATACTCAAACAAAACCAACCATCCTGTTTAATTGGAATGCTAAGCCAATATGTTTGACCATTGTAATCTTTCAACATTCTCTCAGATTTTGTTTTACCTAAGAGCTCTTGACGATTTTCTGCATAACTTGTTTGATGGTATGAATATTTGAGAAGGATTCTTTGTTGTTTTAAAAAATGTTGTTGAGTGTAAAATAATCCTGCACCAGCAACATTGGCAGCCATATCTCCAAGAGAAAACCCCCAACCCGACGAAAATCCATCAAAAACTTCTATGGTAGTCATGAAGCATAGCGGTATAATTGTAGAACGCAATGCTAAGTTCTCACTTTCCAAACCAAGTGATTGCTGATTAGTATAAAGCCACTGAGCAGCCCACCAAGAAGTAGTTGCATGCCCCAACTTATCCATGCCCTTCCATTCCGGCAAATCATTAAAAAAATGGAAGCGTTTAAAAGCATAATCACGATACCAAGATTGATAAAGTGTGGTCATCGAACCTATATAGACTGCTCCGATAACTGAATTTGTAGCTAAAAAAGGATGCTTTACATTTTTTTTTGAGGGCTTTTCGATATTTTTTTGCGC
>JBIPLZ010000013.1:0-14580 GCA_044369395.1 Flavobacteriales bacterium
AGTTAGAAGCGATGAGCGCTTTCCCAATTTACCGGCAACTGAATGGATTTTGGTAGTTTCCAATGCTTCTTCCAATGTGAAGGAAGGAAGAATGGATGGGAGCCGTTTAGCGAGCATGGTCTTTCCCGCTCCAGGAGGCCCAATGAGAATTACATTGTGTCCACCCGCCGCCGAAATTTCCATCGCGCGTTTTATGTTTTCTTGGCCTTTAACATCGCAAAAATCGACTTCCGAAAATTGATGGTTTGTTGCAAACTCTTCGGCAGTATCGATGTTAACACGATTGAGAGTGTTTTCGCCCGATAGAAACCGAATTACATCGGATAGATTGCTTGCGCCATAAACTTCCAGATCGCTAACAATGGCAGCTTCTCTGGCATTTTCCTCAGGTAAAATAAGGCCTTTGAATTTTTCAGCCCGTGCTTGAACAGCAATGGGCAGGGCGCCACGAATTGGAAGCAAACCACCATCAAGCGAGAGTTCTCCCATGATGATAAATTCTGCAAGTCGGTCGGATGGCATTTGATCGGATGCAGCAGCAATGCCAATTGCAATTGTAAGATCGTACGCAGAACCCTCTTTCCGAATATCGGCAGGAGCCATGTTTACAACAATCTTTTTTCCAGGCATTCTAAAGCCATTTAAATTAAGTGCCGATTCGATTCTTTGCTGACTTTCTTTTACTGCATTGTCAGGCAAACCCACAAGAAAAAATTTGATTCCTTGCGCAACGGAAACTTCTACTGTAATAGTAGTGGCATTGATGCCAAATACAGCACTGCCAAATGTTTTAACTAACATAAATTAATATATATAAATAATAGCGTAAAAATACCCTACGCATTCCGGGTTCGGAACGAAACTGGAACAATAAGAACGAATTTACAACATTCGATTCATTAGATGTACGTTTTATAAATTAAAATACACTAAATAATACATTGGAATTAACTTCAAATTATAGAAACAAAAAAAGGGCCTCCATATGGAAGCCCTCTTAATAATTTGATAAAAGAAATAATTAATGCTGAACAACCACTTTTTGAGTTGAAGTGCTGTTGTTGTTTTCAATTTCAATGAAATAAACACCATTTTTCAAATCAGCAATTTCAATAGAAGCGTTAGATAATGATTGGAATTGTTTAGAAGCCACTAAGCTACCAATGCAATTGAAAATGCGAACCGACGTTATTCCAACAACAGATGAACCATTGAAGAATAAACGGTCGTTAGCAGGATTTGGGAATGCCAATATCCCCTTATTCGATTTTTCTGATGTTTCAATTCCTGTTGAACATGGATTGCAAGATGCCCAGCAAACTGCCTCTAAAACAGTGTCGGCTGATACAATAATTGAGCGGTTAGTAAAACCATTACTAGTAACTGTACACGTTGAACCTTCGGTTAATGACTCTCCACCATTCGCCCAATTGTCATAAGCGAATTTATATTCAAATGCACCTGGCTGTAGGGGAATTGTTAACTCCCAAATATTATCTCCATCAACATCACTCAGAGGAGCGCATGCTCCACACCATCCATTAAAAGTTCCATTTACTTCAGGAGTAGTGAATGTTTGGCCAGATTGGTTCATGTCAACTTTAAAAGTAACATTGTAAGGGCCATTGTTAATACCACAAGCGTTACAAGACTCCCAACAAACAACAGGCAATACAGTATCTTGAGAAACGGTAAGTGCACGATTCGTAAAACCGTTATTCGTTACAGTACAAGAAGAACCAGCAAGAAGAGATTCTCCACCATTTGCCCAATTGTCATAAGCAAATTTATATTCAAAAGCACCTGGTTCAAGTGGAATAGTTAATTCCCAAATATTATCTCCATTTGCATCGCTCAAAGGGGCACATGCTCCACACCATCCATTAAAAGTTCCATTTACTTCAGGTGTTGTGAATCCAGTAACATTGGTCATGTCAACTTGAAAGGTAACATTGTAAGGGCCATTGTTAACTCCGCATGCAGTACATAAACCATAACAAACTACTGGTAAAACAGAATCTTGAGAAACAGTAAAAGTTCGGTTTGTGAAGCCATTCGAAGTTATTGTACAAGAGGAACCTGCAACTAATGATTCTCCTCCATTTGCCCAATTGTCGTATGCGAATTTGTGTTCATATACACCTGCTTCAAGAGGAATAGTAAGTTCCCAAATATTATCTCCATTAGCATCACTCAAAGGCGCACACGCTCCACACCAATTGTTAAAAGTGCCATTTACTTCAGGGGTTGTAAATCCTGTAACATTAGTCATATCAACCTGAAACGTAATGTTATAAGTCTGACAATAAACACTAGATGCAATTGCCATGAAAAGAATTGAGAGTAATAGTTTTTTCATTTTTATCGATTTTTCTAAAAAATTTATTCAGCTAAAATACGTCTTATTGTAAAACATACAACATGCATCATGTAGTTTTTGTACATTTGTTTCGAAAAATATTTTGAGATGTCTGATTACTTGAAAAATATTGAATCACAGATTCAACAAAAAGATTTGTATTCCATTCCCATAGATGATTTCTTTAAGTCGGCTTTTTCGGTTGACTGTGTTATATTTGGCTATCACGACTGCCAATTAAAAGTATTACTTATTGAAAGAGGGGCTGAGCCTTTCGAAAATTTTTGGGCTTTACCTGGTGATCTTGTTTATCCGAACGAAGATTTAGATTTTGCCGCGTCTCGTGTTCTAAAGGATCTAACAGCTTTAACGGGAATTTCTATTCGACAGGTGAAAACCTTTGGAAAGGTTAATCGTCACCCACTAGGAAGGGTTATAACAGTGGCTTATACAACACTGGTAGAAACAACTGATCTAAATCCCTATGCATCTTCTTGGGCAAAAAGTACAGCATGGCATTCTTTGAAAGAAATTCCTCAGCTGGCCTTCGATCACTTAGAAATATTAAATGAAGCCAGAAAAGAACTTAATTCATTGGTTATTTCAGAAGCTCTTTGGAGTCAAGTTCTTCCTGCAAAATTTACACTTACTCAACTTCAGGAAGTTTTCGAAACCCTCTTAGATAAGAAACTCGACAAAGGTAATTTTCGAAAGAAAATCCAAGAATACAGCTTTCTTCAAAAACTCGAGGAGTCTCAAAAAAATGTAAATCATCGTCCATCACAATTATACTGCTTCGATCAAAATTTATTCAATAAAGCCATCATCAAAGGATTCAATTTTGAAATGTAAAAACCAATGAAGCACATTTTCTTTTATATTCTCATTGCAGTTGGTTTTGCTTCAAATGCACAAGCAATTAAAGTCGAACTTTCATCAAATAATGGGAATTGGGAATTACTTCGTAATGGTTCGCCTTATTACATTAAAGGAGCCGGAGGAGATAAACAATTAGATAAACTTGTCGAAATTGGTGGAAATTCAATTCGCACTTGGAGTACCGACAATGCGCGACAAGTTCTTGATGATGCACAAAAACACGGACTTACTGTTATGATGGGACTTTGGGTTCAGCACGAACGCCATGGTTTCGACTATGATGATGAAGTAAAAGTGAAAGCCCAATTGGAAGTCTTTCGAAGAGTTGTTTTAGAATTAAAAGATCATCCCGCATTACTTTTTTGGGGAATAGGAAACGAAGTCGATTTGAATTACTCCAACACGCGTGTTTGGGATGCAATTGAAGATATTGCTTCCATGATTCATTCTTTAGACCCCAATCATCCAACATCAACCGTAACAGCAGGTCTCGATAAAGCAGAGGTGGCACTTATTAAAACGAAAGCTCCTAGCATTGATATCTATGGAATCAATACCTATGGAGATTTAGGAAATATTAAAAAGAACATCCGTGAATTTGGGTGGTCTGGTCCTTACATTATTTCGGAATGGGGACCAAATGGTCATTGGGAAGTTCCCAAAACTTCGTGGAATGCTCCCATTGAACAAAGCAGTAATGAGAAAGCCGAAATGTATTTTAATCGATACAAGGATTTCATCATTGGCGATCGTGAAATGTGTATTGGATCGTATGTATTTCTTTGGGGGCAGAAACAGGAAACGACGTCAACTTGGTATGGTTTATTTTCGGAAAGTGGACTTACATCTGAAGCGATAGATCGTTTAGAATTATTATGGACTGGAAAAGAACCACGGAATCACGCACCTTTATTGAAATCAGTCCAATTTAATGGCAAAACGAAAATCGAAAAAATCGAAGTAACCTCAGACCAACGTTGCGAAGCGTATGTTCTTGTTAATGATTTGGATGGAGATAAATTGAAATTCGATTGGTTGATTATACCCGAAAGCACCGATATTCGTTCTGGAGGAGATGCTGAATCTGCTCCTCTTCCCGTCCAAGGATTGTTTTCTCAGAAACGAACAGAATTACCCGTTTTTAGAGCTCCTCGTGAAGCAGGAAGTTACCGACTTTTCGTTTTTGTAATGGATGGAAAGGGCCATTATTCGTATGATAACATTCCTTTTTATGTAAACAATGCAAGTCCTGACGCTGTTCCAAGCAGAGCTGTATCGTTTAAGAGATTGGAAATGATTCCATAATAAATTAGTCTTATTGTAAATTGAACAAAAAGAAATATGTTTGTTCAACAATCTTATGGAATAAATGGGCCAATTTACTCGAGCATTTTTTCTTCTGTCTTTTTTGATGCACGGTTTCGGTTCATTCGCGCAAATCGATTCCTTGCGTTTGTTTGAAAGACCTGCATTTGGCTTGTTTCCGAAAATTGATCCTGGAAGCGACAATTCAGTTAAAGTTTCTGGGTACTACCGTTTTTTCGGAACATTTACCAACCAACTCGACCCCTATATTTTAAATGCTGCAATTAATGACACGGTTAATCGCCGGTCTTTATTCATTGGCGACGATAGTCAATTGCCCAACTTAAATCTTCAAGTGAGTGGAAGATCTGGAGAACGAAGTTCATGGGGTTTTGATTTAATGATATTCCAGTTTTTGAATGGAGCTATTGGAACTTCATACGGCAAGCAAATCCCAGATTCATTGCGCCCAAATATTCAAACTCCTTTAAGCAGTATTCGTTTGGGTGGCAGTTTGGGAATGTTGCTCGGCATGAATCTTCATGGTGATTTTAAAACCAAAACGGGTTCACTTCGTGGACATCTTGGAGGGATTCAATGGGTGAATTTGTCGGATTTAACCATGGCATCTTTCAGTGGATACAATCGTTTTACTTTATACGAGCGTAATCCTTGGGATCCAACTGGGACTGATATCGGGACACGTTACAATCAGTATTTTGATCAAGGTTCCATTAACCAAGACAATCGTTGGGGAAACCGAGCTTTTGTTGGTGGTGTTTTAGAAGGAGTTGATTTTCCAGGAAGAACATCGTTCACCGCAATGATTGGAAAAACGGAGTTGAATGGAGGATTTTCTAGCGTTCCTAATTATTCATATGGAGGAAAATTTAAAAAGGAATGGGGAGCTAAGGATTTCATTTCAGTAAATACAATAAACTCCACCTCCTATACCGATAGTTTAGCGCTTCAATCCTATGGATTTAATGTTGTAACCTTAGAATGGAGTTTAGAAAAAAACGGATTCCAGTTCCGAGGGGAAGCAGGTGCAGGAAATTATTTCAGTCCAAATAATAAAGCGGGTTGGTCCGAGCTGATGCAAGTGAAAATTAAAACACCTATGCGAAATGGTTTCCCATCGATGGAATTGCAGGCCTATCGAATTAGCCCGAATGTGGTAAATAATAATGCGCTTTATTGGAACACATCAACACCTGAATACCAAGCTAATGCAATTCCAGCTGGAAGTGTTGGAAGCTCTGCGGTTTTACAACCTTTTGGAAGTGCCATGATTCGCATGGGGCAGATGACGAATAACCGACAAGGCTTAAATATCAACTTGGAAGCGGGTAAAAAGAAATTGAAATTTACAGGTGGTGTTGGATTCTCTTCCGAAATTAAAGCAGCGGCACCTGTTATAACTTACACACATCCCGTTAATCAATTTACTCGTGCTCGATTCTGGCGTTGGGGCTTTCCTGCCAATGTTGGTCCATACAATCGTTATTCGCACATTTTCAGAGATGTTTATGAAACAGTTAATTTATCGGACGATAGTTCGGGAACTACCGTTTACAAAAAGCATTTTGCAACACTAGAAGGACAAGTAAAGTACCACACAAAGATTGCAGGACGAGATATATACATTTTCTCACTTACCCAACTTTCTTCTTCACAAAGGGATTTTTCTCCAATAATAGTTACTTCCGAAAAAGCGTACATCCGCCAATATACCTCCGAATTGGAAGCATATTACATGATTTCGCGCGGCTTCTTATTGAATGGTTATTTCGGAATAGAACGAACCTTAGGAAATAACTTAACCGATATTGATGAAATTACACGACTACCTAGAAACCAATATGGGCAAGGGTTTGGATTAGGTTGCGACATTGATATGGGCAAAAACGCACGTTTATATATTCGTCATAGATGGTATTCTTTTAAAGACACAAGTTTTGAACTCGATCAATTTAAAGGAAGAGAACTCACCATTGAATTAAAAGCATTTTTCTAATGAAGAATTGGTTTATCACCTTTAGTATTTTGTGTGTTTGTATTTCGGTTACTAAACTGGATGCCCAAACCAATCAAATTGTTTCAACCAAAAAGTTCAACATTACTGGACTTGCCCGTGGTAATTTTTATGCCGACAGATTAAATCAATCGTCCGAAATTATCGATAGTGTTACTACTCCCAGATTAAACAGCGGGCATATTTTGTCTGATTTGGCCTTCAGCATTCGTCCTAGTAAATCGATGGAAGTATTGGCAATGGCACGTATTCGTAATGATTATGGTGGTTTTTGGGGCTCGGGAGTTACGTTCGATATTCGTCAGATGTATGTAAAAGGAGTTATTGGTGGGATTGTTCGGTATCAATTGGGTGATATTAACGATCGAATGACCAAATACACCCTTTGGAATCAGGAGCAGGAATTTCTTCAAACAACCCCAACTATTTTCAAGCAACAATTTGATGTTTTGAATTACGATCACTTTTACAATTTCAATAATTCATGGAGACAACAAGGAGCAGCGACCGAATTTGCTTTGGTTTTCAAGAAGTTTATCAAGGAAATTCAGTTTCATGGGGTCGCAACGCGTGTAAAGGCTTCTGACAATATCGCAAACAACGATCGCATCTTTTCAGGAGCAAATATTCAACTTGTTCAAAGCAAATTTTTTAGTTTCGGCTTTAACTATGCAGGATTATCGGACATTGATGGAACTTCCAAAAACAAGGAGCTTTTTAGAAATCCGGTTTTAACTGGAAATGCTAGTTTTACTTGGGATAATTCCAATTGGGAAACATTCGCTCAAACAGAATTTGGTAAATCCAAAACGTTCATTCTCAACAATGATATTGTTCCCTCCAAAAATGGTAAATTTTGGGAAGTTGAAGGAGCTATCAAACAAAAGAAAACAGGAATTCGCATCTCGGGAATAGTAAAACGCATCGATTCTGAATTCTTAAGTCCGGGAGCTCAAACCAAACGAGTTCTTTTCCAACAATTACCGATTGCGTTCAACCGCATTGGCAACGAACAAGTAATTCGTCCACTGACTATTCTCGATTTGATGCGCGAGTCATCGCTTTGTAATATGCAATTGCAAGCGTATTTGATGGATTTTTCACCTAAATACGATAATATAACTCCTCATGGAGATGCTACTCCTAACCGTCAAGGTACAATCATTAAATCGGATTGGGTTTCTAAGAACAAAAATTGGGTAGTAAAGGCAGAACAGTTAAATCTTCAAGAGGTCCGCGGTGAAGGCACTACCTTGCCTAGAAAGTTTAATAGAACTTCTGCATCGTTATCGTATACTAATAACAAGATTTCTGAAAAATGGGCAAAGCGCATCCATGTTGGGGTTTCTTATCGCATGGATCAAACAAAACGTGAAGGAACGGAGTTTTATAGAGGAGTCGATTTATCAACAAACGTGATGGGATTTGGTGCTGAAATTGAAGTGCTTAAAAATTTGGATGTACTTTTTGGCTATCAACAAGTAAATTATTCAGGTTTCGATTATACAGCAAAGCGTGATGAGTATGCGTTTATTTATAACTTTTCGGAATACGAAGTAGATGGAAATGAAACTATGCTAGCCGGTGGATTACGTTACCGTTTCGGAGAAAAATCCTTCCTTTCTGCACAATGGAATAAGTTCGATGTGTCTGATAAGATTAATTCAATATCGAATTACAAAGTCAATCAATTTATGTTATTATATCAAATGAGCTTCTAATGATACGTAAACAGATTATTCTCGGATATACACTTGCGATCCTTGTATTTGCAGGATGTAAAATGGATAAGGAATTTGATGGGCCCGATTTGAAGGATCTTTATGGGAAGTTTACCGTAGTTCAAGATTTGGATATTTCCAATCGTTCGGTTGATTTTTCATTGAATCAAACAACCTTTTTCACGGCTGCTTTTTCCAAAAATGTTCAATGGAATCTTCAAATTAAAGGCTTGACATCTGGGGCAGTCAAGCAAATTAGTGGTTTCTCGTCCGAATTGTTTGCCGAAAATGCACTTTGGAATGGAACCACAACCTCGCTTCCGATGTTCCGGATAGAAGATTGTGCTGTTCAGCTTACGTTCGAAAACGAAGTCGATACTTTGCGCGATACGCTTTCGGTTATTGGCAATCGTATAAACCAAGGCTTGCTTTTGAGTGATTTTGAAAATGGTTTCCCAACAGGATGGACAAAGTTTGTTCAGTCGGGCGCCGATATGAGTTTTGTGGTTCAGGAAAATGCCAATGCTGCTCAAGGAAATAAATATTACGACATGGGTGGAAAGGTGAATTGGGATTATTTAATCGGCTTGTTTGATATTCCTGCAAGTTTGTATGGCGCACCTCGTTTTAACTTGAATAGCAATCCCGAATCGGTCTTTTTTAATTCCTTCATTTATAAACCCGATACGATTGATAATGCAATTATTCTATTCCAATTTCGCGAAGATGATAACGAAGATGGCACGTATTCAAACAATGAAGATATGTACTCATTCGAATATCGACCTACAGAAAATGGATGGAAACAACTTTCCTTGAATTATGCCGACTTGCAAACCTTGGTTAACGGGGCTCCAGTTGCTGCCATTGGGAATGGAATTCACGAACCCAACAAATTACTTAAAGTATCCTTGTTGTTTTTAGCAGATCCTACATCAGGGTATTCGCAGAGCTATATCGATTACATGATATTTACAGAGAACGCGCCGTTAAATCCATAAATCCATGTTGAGGTTTTCATTTATCTGTATCTGTTTTGTGGCTTTTTTGTCGGGATGTTCTTCTTTCCGCCAATTGGGTTTGTATGAAAAAGAAAGCGATCGTCCCTCAAAACCGGAGATAAATGGATTTTCACAATTGCAGATATTTCAAGACGAACTCAATGCCGACGCATGGTTTACGAAATCACCGAATTGTATTGCTGTAAATGCAGAACGAAAGGATGTTTTTTCGGGAGACGGAGCGATTCATGTAAAATGGAATAAGCAAGCCGAAGATTGTCCTTGGATGGGATTGGGTTTTGGATGGGATGGTTGGACAGGAAAAGATTTATCCCAAATTACGCAAGAAGCCGCCCTTACATTTTGGGTGAAAACGAATGGCAAACCATTGAAAGAACTTCCTTGGGCAATTGGAATGGAAGATTTTTCAGGAAACCAACAATGGGTCGGTTTTGCTGCCGAATATGTTGTAAAAGGGCCGATAACCGACCAATTTACTCAAGTACTAATTCCATTAGAACGATTTCGATTGTTAAACGGAAAAGTGGATGTTTACTCTATCAAACAGTTAATCATTCAATTCGAATCGAGTGGGGAAGTTATAATCGACAATATCTGCATTCAACCCTGGAATAATCAAGGATTATGAAAATAAGTGCATCACTTTTACTTTGCTTCCTGCTTTTTTTTGCCGGAGCGCCCAAGCCTATTAATCGTTTTCAATCTCCTCAGCAAAATCCTATCGATTCACTCATTGCTTTAATGACCATGGAGGAAAAAGTGGGGCAAATGACACAACTGAATTTGGATGTTGTGTGCGAAGGGGAAATATACAAACTCGTTGAGCCGCATCATATTGATAGTGCAAAACTCTATCAAGCGATTGCGCAGTATCATGTTGGCTCAATTTTAAATTGTGGAGGGCATTCCTATCCACGCGAGCAATGGCTTACTCTTGTTGGAACTATTCAACGATTCGCAACAACAAAATCGCGCTTAAAAATTCCCATTTTGTATGGAATCGATGCTATTCACGGAGCTAATTATGTAAATGGGTCCACACTTTTTCCTCAGCCCTTAGCTCAAGCCGCTTCATTCGAACCAGAGCTAAGCAGAAAAGCAGCAGAAGTTACAGCTTACGAAACAAGAGCTGTTGGTATTCCTTGGAATTTTTCACCCGTTCTCGATGTAGCAAGACATCCAGCATGGTCACGTTTTTTCGAAACTTATGGCGAAGACCCATTGGTTTGCACTCGTTTTGGCGAAGCTGTAATTAAAGGATATCAAGGAAATTCACCTATCGATTCAAAACATGTTGCAGCCTGTATGAAACATTTCTTGGGTTACAGTGCCATGAGAACCGGTAAAGACCGAACACCTGCTACGATTTCAGAAATTCAATTACGTGAAATTTACATTCCACCATTCAAAGCGGCCATTGAAGCGGGTGCATTAACGGTGATGATTAACAGTGGCGAAATAAATGGGGTGGCTGTTCATGCGAGTTATGACATTTTAACCAAATTGCTTCGAGATGAGCTTCAATTTAAAGGCCTCGCAGTTACCGATTGGGAAGATATTATCAAGTTGCACAAAAACCACCGCGTGGCATCCTCTCTCAAAGAAGCCGTTTACATGGCAGTTCAAGCAGGAATTGATATGTGCATGGTGCCAAACGACTACGACTTTACGAAACTGCTCATTGAGTTAGTGAAAGAAGGTAGAATCTCTGAAGAACGATTGGATATTTCTGTTCGTCGAATCTTGGAAGTGAAAATGAAATTGAATCTTTTCAAGAATAACAATATGCCCAAACTGAAAGATTATCCTCAGTTTGGCTCCAAAGAATCTGCCGATTTATCACAGAGCATCGCTGAATCATCCATCACACTTCTCGAAAACAAAAACAACATTCTGCCTTTAAGCGAAAACGCCAACATATTTGTAACGGGACCGTCTGCAAATTCAATGGTCTTGTTAAACGGTTCTTGGACACGCACTTGGCAAGGAACGGATGAAAAATTTGATGATACACTTTGCAACACCATAAAGGAAGCCATTGCAAAACGCTCAAAAGGGAAATTCAGTTTTGCCGAAGGATGCAAATTAAGCGAAGGCACTTGGGATGCGGCTGCCATTGAAAAGGCAAAATTATCCGATGTCATTGTGGTGTGTTTGGGCGAATTACCTTCGACCGAAAAGCCCGGCGATATTGACGATCTAAATCTACCCGATGTTCAACGAGATTATGTAAAAGCACTCTCCAAATTGGGAAAAAAATTGGTATTTGTATTGGTTGAAAATCGTCCGCGTTTGATTCCTGATATCGCAAATTTGGCGGATGCCATTCTCTTAGCCTATCACCCAGGAAATTATGGTGGTGATGCGCTTGCACGAATACTATTTGGCGATGTGAATCCATCGGGCAAACTTCCATTCACGTATCCTAAATACAATCAATCGCTTTTGTGGTACGACCATAAATACACCGAAACACTCGATACTCAATTTGGAAACAACGCATTTCAACCTCAATGGGAATTTGGTCACGGACTTTCATATTCATCCATTGTGTATGAAAACATGCAAATTTCTAACGATACGATGAGTCAAAACCCGATTTCAATTTCTGTTACGGTTCGTAATACAAGCAATCGTGAAGCGAAAGAATCGGTCTTGTTATTTATTAGCGATCGCTATGCATCCATAACACCCGCAGTGAAGAAATTGAAGGATTTCCAGAAAGTAACATTGCCTGCAAATTCAAGCAAAACAGTTTCGTTTTCAATAAATCAGGAGCAGTTGAAATTCTGCAATTCCAATGGAAAATGGATTTTAGAAGCAGGCGATATGGATGTGATGATTGGGAAGTTATCAGACAGTTTTTATCTAAGAAACTAGTTGCCAATTCACATTGGGATTGAAGCTCTAATAATTGAAAACAGTCCTTTCAATGGAGCCGATAAGGCAATGAATTACTTTGATGTGAATTTCTTGGGCCCGATCGGCATATTCGCTATGTGGAGCTCGTATTTCCACATCACATTGTGAGGCCATTTTGCCTCCATCTTTTCCTGTTAGTCCAACTACGAACATTCCTTTTTCTTTGGCTGCTTCAATAGCCCGAATAACATTTTGTGAGTTTCCACTGGTGCTAATGGCAAGCAATACATCACCCGCTTTTCCGAGTCCTGAAATGTACCGAGCAAATACTTCATTGTACCCATAGTCGTTTCCAACACAGGATAAATGCGATGGATCCGAGATCGAAATTGCAGCAAGAGGCGCACGATCATCTCTAAAGCGCCCACTTAATTCTTCGGCAAAATGCATCGCATCGCACATTGATCCGCCATTTCCACAAGAAATAACTTTGCCGCCATTGTTAATACTGTCGCTCATTACCTGAGCAGCTTTATCAATAGACTCAATATTTTTAGGATTCTCAATAAAAAGATCCAATGCACTTCGAGCTTCCAGAAGCTGTAGTTTTATAAATTCCTGTTGAGTCATTCTTCTTCGTCGTATGGTAAATATATAAAACCAGCATTCTCCGTTAACAAAGTAAAAACACAGAGGAATTTACGAGGGTCTTTGTAGCTTTTTTTAAACGCTTCCAATTTGTTTTCAAGTACAATCTTTCTTCGAACAAATTCCTCCAATGTCGAAGCATTTATACTCCATTCAAGTGCAAGTTCTTCCTTATCGATAATTTGCTTTCCGAGGTTTGTTTCTTCCCTCGATGCAATAAAAATAGGGTATTTAGAAACTTGATTGTCGATAATTTCGTCGGAAATTTCTCGAATCGATTCTTTGTAAATGTTGAGATTTTGATTCAATTCCTGCAGTTCGGCAGCGTGTTTTTCTGTGTCTATCATGAGGCTGCAATTTACGAATTCGGCTTCTTGTTTGTTTGATTTTGTTCTATGAGAAATCGAAGTTTCACGTATTTCTGCATGGTGTAATGTGCGGTAAATCGAGCAATCACCCAGCCATAATACCCATCTAAAAATCCTGCTCTCAAAATGAAATCTCGAAAAAATGCAAACCCAGGTCTGATGGATAAATCGAACCAGCCAGCCTGTTTATTTTTCTCAAAATATGCTTTTGCAGCAATCGTTGAAAAGTAATCGAGTTTGCGGACATGTTCTTCAATGGTGTAATAGGTGTAATGAAGAATATCTCCGTCTAAGTGGTTTAAAACTGATCCTTCAATAGCTTCGGCTTTATCATGTGGATTGAAACCTGCCCATTGAACTCTTGTTCGATCAA
Organism: Flavobacteriales bacterium; assembly: GCA_044369395.1. Lineage (GTDB taxonomy): Bacteria > Bacteroidota > Bacteroidia > M30B66 > M30B66 > CALQRR01. Next base: position 13,573 of record JBIPLZ010000013.1, read on the forward strand.
AAAGCCGTAATTTTTTATCAGGATACCAACTTCCGTGACGAATCCAATGACCACAATAATTACTTAATCGATTCATCGAATAGCCATCGACAATTTGGCCCATTTTTACTTTGAGGATGTTGTTTCTTAAAGTTTCAGACAAGGCTTCGTCGGCATCTAATGAAATCACAAAGTTGAATGATGCACAACTGAGCGCGTAGTTTTTTTGTTGAATATGCCCTTCAAATGCATGTTGAATAAAAACGGCATTGAACTTCGAGGCAATCTCTTGTGTTTTATCGGATGAAAACGAATCAACGATAATTATCTCATCGGCAACACCTTGAAGGGAATCGAGGCAACGAGCAATGTTTCGCTCTTCATTAAAGGTGATAATTACTGCCGACAATTTTTGCATACCTGACAAACCTACAAAAAGACATGAATCAAAAAAAAAGTCTGTCACGAATGACAGACTTTTTTCTTTTGGTTTATTTCAAAGGAATTAACCCAGTAATTCTACAATGCGCTCAATCCCTTTGTTGTAGTTAGTAATTTGATTTGCATCCAATTTTTTACTTGAAAGGGTGTTCGAAGATTCTTTCAATACATCAATGAAACTTGGAACATTTACGTTGTTGCCTTCAAAAATATTACGAATAACAGCTTTAGTGTTCAATTCCTTGCTTTCATCATAAAGATTGATAATCTTTCTTAAAAGCGCAACTTCTGAATCAACGGGGGCATTTTGATTTCCAAAATTTGTTTGACCTCCAGCACCTGGAATATTCAATTTGCGATCAAGGCTATCCGACTCACCATTCAGGTAACGGATAAAATCATTAAGCTCAATATCGAAAATCTTGGAAAGATCATCTAAGCGATTTAAACTTAATTTGGTAACGCCACGTTCAATTTTTGAATAAGCCCCAACAGTAATATCTAGCGCTTTGGCTACATTTTCTTGGCTCATTCCTTTTGAGACACGAATAAGTCTCAAGCGATCCGCTTGTTTTTTCATGAATTCTA